>REEF01000055.1 GCA_007695205.1 Planctomycetaceae bacterium | reverse complement strand
AGCAGATGAAGGAACTGGTGGAACTGGAACAGAAGATTCTCCAGCACCGCGGAAACCTGCCGCCCGATGACCTGCTGCATCGAGCCAAGAAAGACGGCTTCGCCGACCGCTACCTGGCGAAACTGCTGCAGATCCCCGAATCCCAGATCCGCCAGCATCGTCAATCGACGGGGATCGTGCAGGGTTGGCACTCCGTGCCGGTCAGCGGCGTCGAGAGCGGAGCATACTATTATTCCAGCTACAACGCGCCGGGCGACGTGCCGGTCTCCGATCGCCGCAAGATCATGGTGCTGGGCGGCGGCCCCAATCGTATCGGCCAGGGGATCGAGTTCGATTACTGCTGCGTGCATGCTGCGTTGGCGATCCGGGACGAAGGTTTCGAGTCGATCATGGTGAACTGCAATCCCGAGACCGTCTCGACCGACTACGACACCTCGGACCGGCTGTACTTCGAACCGCTGACGGTCGAGGATGTGTTGAACATTTACGAGCTGGAAAAGCCCGAGGGAGTGGTCGTCCAGTTCGGAGGACAGACGCCCTTGAACCTGGCTCGTCAATTGGCCGAAGCGGGGGTCAAGATCCTGGGTACCTCGCACGAAGCGATCGAATGGGCCGAGGATCGTGCCCACTTCTGCCGCATGATGCGCAAGTTGGGGATCCCGCAGCCCGAATCGGGAATGGCCAGCACGCACGAAGAAGCCGTGGCGATCGCCGATCAGATCGGTTACCCGCTGATGGTTCGCCCGTCGTTCGTGCTGGGCGGTCGGGCCATGGAGGTGGTTCACGACCAGGACGAATTGCAACGCTATCTATCGGCAGCGGTCGAGGTATCGCCGGATCGGCCCGTGCTGATCGATCGATTCCTGGAAAATGCGATCGAAGTCGAAGCCGATGCGATCGCCGACGGCGAGGATGCCTTTGTGCCGGCCGTGATGGAACACATCGAACTGGCCGGCATCCACTCGGGCGATTCGGCGTGCGTGATCCCACCGATCAGCATCGCACCGAAACACATCGACACGATCCACCAATACAACCGAAAGATCGCCATCGAATTCCAGGTCGTCGGGTTGATGAATATCCAGTATGCCATCTATCAGGATACGGTGTATATCCTGGAAGCCAATCCGCGAGCCAGCCGTACCGTCCCGCTGGTCTCCAAGGTGTGCAACATCCCCATGGCTCGCATCGCGACTCAGGTCATGTTGGGAAAGAAACTGTCGGAACTGGGCCTGGGACGCAAAAACATCCCGCATTTCGGCGTCAAAGAGGCCGTCTTTCCGTTCAACATGTACCACGAAGTCGACCCGATCCTGGGCCCCGAGATGCGCAGCACGGGCGAGGTGCTGGGCATGGCCGATTCGTTCGGGCTGGCCTTCTACAAGTCCCAACAAGCGACCCAGGTGCGTTTGCCAGCCGAGGGCACGGTGCTGATCAGCGTCGCCGATGCGGACAAACCGGCGATCGTCGAAGTCGCTCGGCGATTCGCCGAGATGGGGTTCGCGATCCGGGCCACCGAAGGAACTCGCCAATGCCTGGCTGCCGCCGGACTGAAGGTCGAAGGAATCTTGAAGATGCACGAAGGTCGCCCCAATCTGGGCGATGCCATCTCCAACGGCGAGATCCAACTGGTGATCAATACACCCAGCGGTAAAGCCAGCAAGGAAGACGATTCGTATATCCGCAAGACGGCCGTCCGACGGAAGATCGCCTACATCACGACCGTGGCCGCTGGCCTGGCGGCGGCCAAAGGCATCCGCGCGTACCACAAAGGACGTGGCCAGGTCAAAAGCTTGCAAGAATATCACGCCACCATCCAGTGAACCGAGGAAAAGAACATGACAGAACCGGTTGCGATCATGCCGTGCTTGGACATGCAGAATGGTCGAGTGGTCAAAGGCGTTCATTTCGTCGACATCCGTGACGCGGGCGATCCGGCGGAATGCGCCCACGCCTACTGTCAAGCCGGAGCCGACGAATTGGCGCTGCTGGACATCACCGCCACGGTCGAAGGGCGCCGCACCATGCTGGAGGTCGTTCGCCGTGTGGCCGAGGTCACTACGGTGCCGTTGACTGTCGGTGGCGGCATCTCGGATGTTGCTTCGGCCGCCGCTGTCTTAGAAGCGGGAGCCAGCAAGGTATCGACCAGCAGCGCCGCGTTTCGCCATCCGCAAGTGATCGCGGAAATGGTCCAGCAGTTTGGTCCCGACAAGGTCACCGTGGCGATCGATGTGGATCAGAACCCGGCGATGCCCTCCGGCTACGAGGTCTATATCGATGGCGGGCGCACCGCGACCGGCACGGACGCCATCCAATGGGCGCGGCAGGTCGATGCGTTCGGCGTGGCGTGCATCTTGCCCACCAGCAAAGCGGGCGACGGTGCGAAAACCGGCTACGATCTGCCGGTGATCCGCGCGATGAAGCAGGCCACCACCGCCCGCATCGTCGCTTCGGGCGGCGCCGGCCAACTGGAGCATTTCTACCAAGCGGTCGAAGCCGGCGCGTCGGTCCTGCTGGCCGCCTCGGTGTTCCACTTCCATCTGATCGGCATCCCCGAGCTGAAAGATTATCTGCACAGCCGCAACGTGCCGCTGGTGTCCGGATGATCGCGCCGGCGTTCGCTGCCAGCCAACCGCTTAGCACCGTTCGAGAAATAACTGTCCGATGTCCCCTCGCCCCTCCGGGGAGAGGGCAGGGTGAGGGAGCCGAAAGTGCGTCAGTTATTTCTCGCACGGTGCTTAGAGTCTTCACCTGTAGGATGCGTGCACGGTGCGCGCATTTTTGTAGGTTGGGACTCCGTCCCGACCGGGTCGGGTCGGGTCGGGTCGGGTCGGAGACCCAACCTACGTTGGTTGCGGCCGGAGGCCGCGTTAGGATCGGCAAAGAAATAACTGTCGGATTCTGTTTGGTGGTACCCAGCGCGAACGG
>REEF01000517.1 GCA_007695205.1 Planctomycetaceae bacterium | reverse complement strand
AACGCTGGCCTAATGACTACTTTGCGAAAGCGGGTCTCTACAGTCTCCGCGAGGCTCACCTCCGTTTCGATCAATCCGTAAACTACTAACTGGAGAGCCGTGTGCGGGAAAACCGCACGCACGGTTAGGAGGAAGGGCAGTCCGGCTTAACCGGACTTCCCTACCCCTATCCCTGAAATTGAAAGCTGACGAACCACTAGGCCAGGATATCGTCAATGACGTGTCCGCCGACATCGGTTAGGCGGAATCGTCGTCCGTTGTATTTGTATGTCAGACGCTGGTGATTGATCCCCAGCAGGTGCAGGATGGTGGCGTGCAGGTCGTTGATGTGGACCTTGTTGTCAGCGGCTTTGTAGCCGATTTCGTCGGAAGAGCCGTAGTCGACACCACCTTTGACGCCTCCGCCGGCCAGCCAAGCGCAAAAACAGTGGGGGTTGTGGTCTCGCCCCGGCTTGTTTCCTTTCTGAGCGATCGGCAGACGGCCGAACTCGCCGCACCAGATGACCAGCGTATCCTGCAACAGGCCACGGGCGGCCAGGTCTTCCAAGAGACCAGCCACCGGTTGATCGGTTTCGCCAGCGAACTGGCGGTGGTTTCCCTCGATATCGGCATGGCCGTCCCAGGACCGCTGGTTTTCCATCCCTCCGGAGTAGATCTGCACGAAACGGACCCCCCGCTCGACAAGCCGACGAGCCGTCAAACACTGTCGGGCGAAATGGGCGCACCTTTTGTCGCCGATGCCGTAGAGTTCTTGGGTCTGTTGCGACTCCGACTCGATATCCAGAGCCTCGGGGGCTGCGGTCTGCATGCGGTAGGCCAGTTCAAAACTTTCTATACGTGCGGCCAGTTCCGTTTCCGCAGGGAACTGCTGGCGATGCGTTGTGTTCAGTTGGTTCAGAAAGTCAAGCTGATTTCGCTGAGCGGTGTCGGTCATCACCGCGGGCCGGACCAGGTTGTCGATCGCATCTCCCTGGGGCTGGAGGTGGGTTCCCTGATACGCCCCTGGCAGAAAACCGGCGCTCCAGTTGGCGGCGTGACCTTTGGGCAGGCCGCGGCCTTTGGGGTCGCTCATCACGACAAACCCCGGCAGGTCGCTGCTTTCACTTCCCAGGCCGTAGGTCACCCATGATCCGACACCGGGAAAGCCCATCCGCGGCATGCCGGTGTTCATCGCAAACAGGGCGGGCGAATGGTTGTTGGATTCGGTATGACCGGAAAGTATAAAAGCCATCTTGTCAACATGCTTGCCCAGGTGCGGAAAAATCTCCGGCACCATCTTGCCGGACTCCCCCTGGGGCGTGAACTTAAACGGGGATTGCATCAAGTTGCCCACAGCATTTTTGAAGAAACCGGTCGTATCTTTGAACTCGGGATCGAATTCACGGATCGACTTACCGTCCCAGCGTGTCAGTTCCGGCCGATAATTCCAGGTATCCACATGACTGGGACCGCCATTGACGAAGATCCAGATCACGCGTTTGGCCTTGGCCGGAAAATGCCCCTCTTGGGGCGCTAGAGGATTCAGAGCCCGGTTGGTCAGGTTCTCGGCAGCAGAGGCATGGCCGCTGGCGACGATCCCAAGCTGGTGCAGCATGCCGGTTAGACCCAACATCCCAAACCCGCACCCCATCCGGGCCAGCAGGTGGCGGCGATCCAGCAGCGGGGTGGATGGTGTCGGTTGATGGTTCATGGCTATTGAATCCTGAAGGCCTGCATTTATGGCGGAAGGGGTCTCTAAACTCAAGCGATGCTATCTACGGGATATACACAAATTCGTTCATGCTCATCAGGGCCTGGCAGAGATCGGTCAGAGCCGCCAGGGTGGGATCTGCGAGGTTCTGTTCGCGGTAGTGGGTCGCTTGCGTTTCCAGAAAGGTAGTGGCCAGCGCCGTTTCCTGTTGTGTCGGACCACGGGCCAGGACCCGCCGATAGCCCTCGACCACGTTCAGCTCCGGCGATTCCTGCGACAACCGGGTGGCAACCGCCTGTGCGTACTGGCGACCCGGTTGGCTGTTAAGGAACATCAGGGCCTGCGGGGCGATGGTGGTGCTGGAACGCTGGCCGATACTGCCAAGGTGTTCCGGCCAGTCAAACAGCATCATCATCGGGATCAACTGGCTTCGTTTGATAAAGAAATAGATGCTTCGCCGGGTCATGTTTTGGTCCAACGTGCCGGGGCCATACATCGTAGGATCCAGCTTTCCGGAAACGGCCAGCATCGAATCGCGAATCGCCTCCGCCTCGAGGCGGCGTGGTGTCCACCGCCACACCAGCATGTTCTCGCGGTCGATCGTGGCCCGGGGCTCGTCGTGAGCGGTGGACTGGAGGTAGACGCTGCTGCTCATGATCAGATGATGCAACCGCTTGAGCCGCCAGTCATGCTGGATCAGATCGTGGGCCAACCAGTCCAGCAGTTCCGGGTGGCTGGGGCGATCGCCGGAAACACCAAAGTCATTCGGTGTTGCCACCAAGCCCCGGCCGAAATGGTGTTGCCAGACGCGGTTGACAATGACCCGCGCCACCAGATGCCCGGCACCACGGTCGGTGTCGGTCATCCAATTGGCCAGGGCGGTTCGGCGGCGGCTTGTTTTGGAGTGTTCGTCCGTATGCCCCGTTTGCCACTTCGCCGGGGAGACATCGGAGGGTGTCAAAACCTGAAGGAAACCGGCGGTAACCACCGCTTTCTTCTGGCTGACGTCGCCTCGGTTCAGGTAGTACGTTTCGGGATAAAAATGCGGGAATCCCCGGCCATCGGCATGGTGCGACATCGGCGGCAAGCCTTCGCCGGTTACCATTACCTTGGTCAGGTTGCGGGGTGGCCCGGCTGATTCGAGCTCACTGAGCGGACGGTTCAGCTCCTGCCACTTGGGCAGCGTGGTCGCAAACCAGGCTTGGGCGTTCTGCCAGGCCGCACTGTCGCGGTCGCCGCTGGACTTGGCCTCCGCCAGGGCCGTGTGGATCTTCGGATCGATTGGATCACTGCCGACCGCGATGGGGGCAGACTCCTGGTCCGAGATGGCCACGCGGAATCGACCGATGGCATGTCGCGGGTTCGGATGATTGAAGGTAAGTTGGATGGTCCATTGGGTTGGACCTTCAAGCTGCAGCGTCTCCTGGAATTCAAAGACGGCCGCCTGATCCTGGCCGATACCACCAAAATCGACCGCCCAGCCAGAGGCAACCGGATCGTCATCGATCGAGGCCACGACCGACAGGGAATCGGCATTCTGTTGATGCGTGGCGGCGGCATGACGGAGGGACACTTGACGGCCCGCGGGCTGATTTTCCGCGGACGCATGCGCTGCGGCAGGGCCTACCGATATCTGCAAGTTTCCCAGGGCGAAATTTCCGTTGTCGGCTCGCCCAGGGCCTTGGCGAGGTAGTGACGGATGGGCCAGTGCCTCCAGTCGCAACTTGGAGGCAGCGGGATGCACGGAGCGAGCCTTGATCGTCAGCACGTCCTGCTGCGGAGCCGGGCCGATCGCCAACCACGAACCGTCACCCTGCGGCTCGAATTTCGAGCCCCCGCTCGATTGGATATCGATCACCTCCAGGGTCCGCCACGGGGATTCTGACTCCTCCGGGTTGTACTGCGAGATCCAGTTGGCGAACT
The DNA here is from genome assembly GCA_007695205.1 of Planctomycetaceae bacterium. Lineage (GTDB taxonomy): Bacteria > Planctomycetota > Planctomycetia > Pirellulales > Pirellulaceae > SKKK01. Next base: position 11,636 of record REEF01000517.1, on the reverse strand, counting down.
GGGTGGGAAGTTGCTGATTTTCGAACTCCGCCCGCTTCTGTTGAAGCCCGGCCAGATCGGCTTCCCACTGGGCCTGCTGCTGACGGGTCTGTTCGGGATCCAGTTCCAGCTCGATCTCGCTACGGATGGCAGTCGTAAAGTTGGCCGCCATTCGGTAGTAGTCGTAGGCCGGGATCGGATCGAACTTGTGATCGTGGCACCGCGCACATCCGACCGAGAGGCCCAGAAAGGCGACGCCGGTGGTCGTTACCATGTCGTCCAGTTCGTCATACCGAGCCGACTCGAATTCCGCCTCGGTCAACTGGGTCGGAAACGGCCCGGCCCCCAGAAACCCGGTCGCCATGAGCGCCAAGGGATCGTCCGGGGCCAATTCATCCCCCGCCAATTGCCACTTCAGGAATTGATCGAACGGCATATCGCGGTTGAATGCTTTAATCAGGAAATCGCGATAGTGGTAGGCGTGCGGACGGTCGTAGTCTTGTTCGTATCCGTGTGACTCGGCAAATCGCGCTACGTCCATCCAATGCCGCGCCCACCGTTGGCCGTAATGCTCCGAGCTGAGAAGGCGATCTAAAACGTCCGACCAGGCCTCGGGATCATCGCTCGCGGCAAAGGCCTCCACCTCTTCCGCCGTGGCAGGCAACCCCAGCAGATCGAAGGTCGCGCGGCGAAGCAAGGTCCGGGCATCGGCAGGTGGATTAGGGGCGATCGAGACAGCCTCCTGTTTTGCCAAAATAAAATGATCGATTGGGGTTCGGCACCACTGGCTGTCACGGACCGTAGGAATGGGAACCGGGTTCAGCGGCTGAAACGACCAGAAGCCCCGATGGTGGTCGGTTATCGCGAACTCCTTAGGTTCGCCGTCCGGTTTTCCTTCGGCCAACGGTTTGTCATACGGTGCCCCCAGGTCGATCCAGCGGCGTACCAGATCGATCGACTCCTGTGGCAGGCGATCGGCCTGCAGCGGCATATGGGGCTCTTGGGCATGAGTGATCAAGTCCATCAGATAACTGTCGGCGGCGGTGTCGGCAAGGTACCCACTTTGCACCAACGCCTCGCGCGTCGAAAGGTCAAAATCGGCCTTTATCGACTGGCCGCCGTGACAATCCAGACAGTGCGTCGACAGGATGGCCCGGACATCCGATTTAAACAGGGCCGTCCCTTGTTTGGCTCGCTGAACATGATCGACCGGGACGGCAGCGGGAGACTCCTGGGCGACCAAGGGAAAGGCTGCCGTCAGACAGGACGCCAGCACCAGCAAAGCCCGGCAGACCGTGAAACGTAAACTCATCGGGTTACTCCGTCGTGTGTTGCAGCAGGCTGGCCCCGGGTTGTTAATGATCATGACAAGATCCCTCGCATGATCTCGCCGTGAACATCGGTGAGGCGGAAATCGCGGCCCTGGTACTTGTAAACCAACCGCTCGTGGTTCACGCCCAGCAGGTGCATGATGGTGGCGTTCAGGTCATGGACGTGAACGGGATCCTGAACGATGTTGTAACAATATTCATCCGTCTCACCGTAGGTCGTGCCTCCGCGAATGCCAGCCCCGGCCAAAAGCACGGTGAAGCAACGCGGGTGATGATCGCGGCCATAGTTCGTTTTGGTAAGGGCACCCTGCGAGTAGATCGTGCGGCCAAACTCTCCACCCCAAACAATCAGCGTATCCTCCAGCATGCCTCGTTCGTCCAAGTCATCGATCAGGGCCGCAGTCGCCTGATCGGTATCATTGCACTGTCCCCGAATGGCTTTGGGAAGCCCGCCGTGGTGGTCCCATCCCATGTGGAATAATTGTACGCAGCGAACATCTCGCTCGGCCAACCGCCGAGCCAATAAACAGTTCGAAGCATAGGTTCCAGGTCGCTCAACCTCCGGACCGTACTTCCTCAGGACATGCTCCGATTCGCCTGAGATATCCAGCAGATCCGGAACACTTGCTTGCATCCGAAAAGCCATTTCATACTGGGACACACGTGTTTCAATTTCGGGGTCCCCCAACAATGCCTGACGGTGCGCATTGAGTTCGGCTAAGCGGTCGAGCGTCGATCGCCTAGCCGCCGCATCGACGCCCGGCGGATTCGACAAATACAATACCGCATCCCCTTGATTGCGAAACTTAACCCCTTGATGTTGTGTCGGCAAAAAACCGGCTCCCCAAAGTCGATCGTACAGGGGTTGGTCATTGGGACGACCGGTACCGAACGACGTCAGCACGATATAGGCGGGCAGGTCTTGATTCACGCTGCCCAGCCCATAACTGATCCAAGCACCGATGCTTGGCCGCCCCGCCAATTGATGCCCGGTCTGGCAGAACGTGATTGCGGGATCATGGTTGATCGCCTCGGTGTGCATCGAGCGGACCATGGTAAAGCGATCAGCGATGCGTGACATGTGCGGTAACAATTCGCTCATCCACATCCCGCTTTCGCCATGCTGGGCGAAGTTAAAGATCGATGGAGCGACGGGAAAGGTTGCTTGCCCCGACGTCATCGTGGTCAAACGTTGACCCTGGCGAATCGAAGCCGGTAAGTCCTCCTGAAAACGATCCTTCATCTGTGGCTTGGGATCGAACAGATCCATTTGTGACGGCGCGCCGGATTGAAACAGGTAAATGATCCGTTTGGCGCGGGGCGCGAAATGCGGCAATCCCGGCAATCCTGGATGGGCCGCGACGGGACCAGCCTGTGCCGCGTCCTGCATCAACAACGCCAGCGCGGTCGATCCGGCCAGCGATGCACCACCTTGTAAAAACAAGCGTCGATTCAGTGCGAGTTGGCGGTCTTGGGGATGGGGGCTCATGAGACGTTGCCGTTATTCTTTCGTGATAAACTCGTCCAAGTTCAATAAAACATTTGCGGTCAAGGTGTAAGCGGCAAGCTCGCCTTGAGCCAACTTGTTGCCAACCGACGCTTCGCCGAACGAGACCAGCTTGCCAGCCGCCTGAGGGTCGACTGCGTAACGAGCCAAATCCTCCTCCAAGCCAGCCAGCAAGACCAATGATTCGTCCGGCGTTGGTGAGCGTGAGAGAGCCAATTGAAAACCATAGGCGATCCGCTCCCCAGGCGACTTTCCTCCTTCGCGGATCATCCGTGTCGCCAAGGCCCGAGCCGCTTCCACAAAGGTGACTTCATTCAGTAGCGACAACGCTTGCAGCGGTGTGTTGGTTTTGTCACGCTTGATGGTACAAGTTTCCCGATTGGGCGCATCGAACAGCAACATGGTCGGCGGCGCGGCCGTGCGTTTCCAAATCGTGTACATGGTTCGGCGATGCAAACCCTCTCCCGCATCGTGTTGGTAATTTCGCAAATTGCCATAAACGCTGGTCTCGTCCCATACTCCCGCCGGCATGTAGGGCCGCGCACTGGGGCCTCCGATGGTGGGAATCAACAGTCCGCCAGCCGCCAACGCCGAGTCACGGATCACCTCGCCCGTTAGTCGAAAGCGAGGCCCACGTGCGAGCAAGCGGTTCTCTGGATCCCGGTCGAGGAGTTCCGGATCGACACCAGCGGATTGGCGGTACGTGGCGCTCATCACCATCAGCTTCTGCAGCGCCTTCATGTCCCAGGCATTGGGAACCGTCGTGATCAGATCCGTAGCCACCGTGGGCTCCATGAATTCGACGGCCAACCAATCCAGCAGTTCGGGGTGTACGGGAAATTCCGCCTGCAAGCCAAGGTTCTCGCTCGTCTTGACAATCCCCGTACCAAAGAAATGTTCCCACATACGATTCACCCAGACACGGGCAGTCAGCGGGTTCGACCGCGAGACGATCCAGCGAGCCAGTTCCAGCCGATCCTGCGGTGGTGGGCCTTCGCCAAAGACAGCGGGAACACCGCGTTGCACCGGCGGCCCGATCTGGTCATATTCACCACGCACCAAAATATGTGCCTGGCGCGGTTCGCCTTCTCGCATCACCATCGTCGAGAAATAACTTTCGCGATGCGACTGCAGCGTTTTGTTTTGGCTTTGCAGCTTCGACTCGGCCTGCTTGATGGGATGATCAACCTGCTCCTGGAAGTACTTGGTCAGCAACTCTAGATCGGCGTCGGTCCACTGGTCGGACGATTGGTCAATCAAGGCGACAATCTCCGCTGGCAAACCAGCCGAGGAAAGTTGGATTTCGGTGGGAGGCAGCGACGAGAGCGACCAACGAAAGCGTCCCACGTTGTGGTCAGGGAACGGCGAGTCGTGCCGCATCGTGATCTTGATTTCCGCATCCTCAGGCAGGGCGAACGGTTCTGCACACACAAACATCACCTTGCGCGGCACACGATTCTCCGGCTTGAGCCCCTCGACGGCCCAGCCCTTGCGACGCTTGCCCGGTTTCCCAGGCCGTGGATTGTCGCCCAAAATCGACTGTGCCGTCCAACCCTGCTGCTCGAAATCGGCCTGGGCAACTTTGAAAAAGAGTTCCTGCGGCTCGGCGTAGGAACTCGACGAAATCTCTGCCGAAACTCCGGTCAGGACAAAGTTACCATTCGAGCCACGCCCCAAACTTTTGCCTGGTAGACTTTCATGGGGCATCACCTCCAGCAACAAACCGCCGAGAAACCGCGCATCTTTCTCGACCGCAATCGGGGCTGAAATCTCATAGATGTCAGAGTCGCGATTGTTGCCGATGGCCAAGTAGCTGCCGTCTTCGAGACGCCGGAACTTGGCCCCTTTGATCGATTGCACGTAGGTCGGCTGGAGCATTCGCCAGTCCGACCGCCCAAGCTCGTTTGACAGACGTTTGTCACGCTCCTGTGCGGCCCATGCGCTCACTAGCTCAGGCAATTGAGGACGCAGGCTCGCTAGCACTTTTTTTGTCGCCGCAACTTCACGCTCCAAGTCCTGCTCGCGGAGCTGCTGCGACGGCGTGGGCAAGGAAAGCAGGGGCGGCGTGTTCGCACCGTTGATGCCACCGGCCGCCAGCACACCCGATTCATCCACTGAATTGAAGTAGGCAAACAGTTGGTAGAACTCACGCTGCGAGATCGGATCGTACTTGTGGTCGTGGCAGCGGCAGCAGTTGAAGGTCAGTCCTAGCCACGTCAGCCCCGTGGTTTCCACTCGATCGATCACCGTCTCCGCAAACCATTCTTCCACAATCCGGCCACCTTCGCCATTAAGACGATGGTTGCGATTGAATCCGGTGGCCACGATTTGGTCCAACGTCGCATCGGGCAACCTATCACCGGCAAGTTGCTCGATCGTGAATTGATCAAATGGCAGGTTGGTATTGAAGGCGTTGATCACCCAATCTCGCCACAGCCACATCTCACGACTACCATCGCTTTGGAACCCGTTGCTATCGGCGAACCGAGCGTAATCGAGCCAGGGGACCGCCATCCGCTCGCCGTAATGAGGCGAAGCCAACAGCCGATCCACGACTCGCTCGTATGCACCCGGTGACGCGTCGGCAAGAAAGTCTTTTAACTCCGACGGTGTGGGTGGCAAGCCAATCAGGTCCAAAGTGACTCGTCGCAGCAACGTCTCCCGATCCGCCTCGACCGAGGGAGTCAGTCCCTCCTTTGCCAACCGCGCGCGAATGAAAAGGTCGATCGGATTGCGAGCACCCGCTACGTGTTGCGGCAACGGAGGACGCGTGGGGGCGACAAATGCCCAGTGTTGTTGGTACTCCGCACCGGAGTCGATCCATTGCCGAAGTTTGCGAATTTGGTCCGCCGTAAGCTGTTTATCCGATTCCGGTGGCGGCATACGTAAGGATTCATCATCCGCTTCTACTCGCACGACCACTTCGCTCGCCGCCGAATCATGCGGTACAATCGGGATCGCCCCGGAATCAGCCTCGACAATCGACGACGCTCGCTCATCGAGCCGAAAGCCACCCAAACGTTGGCTCTCGTCGGGGCCGTGACAGACAAAACAGTTTTCCGACAAGATCGGCTGAATGTCTCGGTTAAATGAAATCTCATCGCCGACAGCCATGGTCGTCCAGAAAACCATCAGCCAAGCCAAACCGCGGATGTTGCTGCCGTAGGCGAGGGCGACGTGGTCGAAGAGACTCGTGCCGTCAACTTCCTTCGTGGCTTTGAGTTTGCCGAGGAAGCCGGCGAGGAGTTCGCTGTAGAAAGGTTTATTCATGATGAACGGACTTGTTGATGTTACTTCTTTGCGTTGAGTCGTGTATCCGTCTCTGTGACGCTGGCCGTAAGGTGACGTTTGACTTTGACGTCGTTCTTTTGTTTTTCGCCGGGAGTGCTTCGACCATCGGTAATAAGTTTCTCCAGTAGCCTCTTCATCTCGGCAACTTTTTCTGGCATCGCGGCGGCGAGGTTCTTGCTTTCCCCGAGATCTTCGCTGAGATCATAGAGCTGCTCCGGTTGTGATTGATCGCCCCCCTTGCCCCAACCGCCGGACCCGGGAGCGGCGATGTATTTCCACTTGCCCTGTCGCACCGAAGGGACGCCGCGGATGGAACAGTTTACCGCGTTATCGCGTACGGGCCGGTCTTCACCCAGAAGCAACGGAATCAAGCTGAAGCTGTCTTCGCCAACGTTGTCCGGAAGTTCGCTTTCGAGCACCTCGGCGAGAGTCGCCAACAGATCGGCTTGTTGCACCAGTTGATCGCAGACGCTGCCCGGTTTGACCTTTCCTGGCCACCGCACGATGAAGGGAATACGGTGGCCGCCTTCCCAAGCGTCAGCCTTGTATCCGCGAAGGGGACCGCTCGGGTAGTGCCCCATTTTCTCAAGGTCGTCGACTCCGATGTAGGGTGCACAACCGTTGTCAGACGTGAAGACAACGATCGTGTTGTCCGCCGCACCGCTCGTATCCAGCGCATCAAGCACGCGCCCGACGATGGCATCGGTCTCCATGACAAAGTCGGCGTAAAGATTGAGCTGGCTTTTGCACTTCCAAGCATCATTGACCGAAAGGGGCGTGTGAGGCGACGTGAAGGGCATGTACAAAAGAAATGGTTCGTCGTTCGCAGCGGAATCGGCAATCCATTTCACCGCCCGGTCACCGAGCGCCGGAAGGATCGGCTCGAGCGTCCAGTCTTCGAGCGCCGGCCCCTGCACGCTCGCTTGGTTGTTCTTGAGCAATTCGGCGTCCAAGAACTCAGACGGAATCCCGACGGTGCGATCGTTTTCGATGAAACAAAACGGCGGATGGTTGGGCACATCGGTTCCGAAGTAAGCGTCAAAACCTCGCGTCGTCGGCCCGCCGGCGATCGGTTGCGAGAACGTTTCACGCCACACTTCGCGATGGGCGTCGGTCGCGACGGCTTGTCCTTTGGGTTTTTCCTTGAAAACCATCGAGCGATCGGCTGGGATCGGCCACTGCCAACCGAGATGCCACTTGCCAACGCAGGCAGTACGATAGCCGTGCTGCTTCGCCAGCGTGCCGATCGTGACGCGATCGGCCGCGATCAAAGGCTCGCCCCACAAAGGAACGATCCCCGATTGCAACCGCGTCCGCCAGTGGTAACGTCCGGTCAGCAGGGTGTACCGGGAAGGCGAACAGACGCCGGATGACGAATGCCCATCGGTGAAACGCATCCCTTGCGAAGCGAGTTTGTCGATGTGCGGCGTCGGAATCTTGCCACGTTCCGGGTTGTAGCACTGCACATCGCCGTAGCCGAGGTCGTCCGTATAGAGGATGACCACATTCGGTTTTCGCGCCGGCGCATCGGCTGCGGACAGAAAGTCCAGAGGGGAGAGCAGGAGGACGATCAGAATAGCGACTGTGCGTTTCATTGGATGCGTGTTGGCTAAAGTTGCAGTGATCCTGTTTGTCGAGTGGCGACAACCTCTTCCACTACCAACGTCATTAGGCGAGCGGCAGATGAAAACGTAACGGACGTAGTGGAATTCGCCAGAATTCCCTGAGCATCAATGGAATTCTGGCGAATCCCACTACGGTAATGTAAGACTGGAATTCTGGCGAATCCCACTACGGTAATGTATTTCCTGCCGATCGCCTTGCCGAAGTTAGGCGAGAATCTCGCTCAGTATACCTGTGCTGTCGCCGTGACGCTCGGCCTGGATGCCGATGCCATGGAGCATCGTCAGCCACGCATTGCAAAGCGGCGTGTCTTTGGGTGCGATGATGTTGTGGCCGAGCTTCAGGCCCGCGCCGCGGCCGGCGAGGATGGTGGGGCAGTTGGAGAGGTGGTGGCCGGTGCGGATGTTGCTGCCGAAGGCGAGGGCGACGTGGTCGAAGAGACTCGTACCGTCAGCTTCCTTCGTGGCTTTGAGTTTGTCGAGGAAGCCGGCGAGGAGTTCGCTCTGCGCGATGTCGCGGCGCTGCGAAGCGTCGAGCTTTTCGCCGAGGGTCGTGTGGTAGTGGCTCATGTCGTGCGGGAAGACTTTGATGTCGAGACTGCTGAGCAGGCTCTGCACGGGCTGACGATAGGTGAGCACGCGCGTGCTGTCGGTCTGCAGGGCGGCGATCATGATGTCATAGATGAGCGCGATCTCGTCGCGTCCAGCGAGGCCGGGCTTGGGTTCCGAGAAAGGTGCCGCGGGCTGCGGTGCGCCGATCCATTGCTCGTCTTTGCTCAGGCGGGTCTCGATGTCGCGGATACTCTGGAAGTATTCCTGGACCTTCGTGTTGTCGGCACTGCTCAAGCCGCGCTGGAGCGTCTTTGCGTTGTCAAGCATCGCGTCAAGGACGCTGCGTTTCTCGGCAAGCAGGGCGCGCTGCTGCGCGATTGGCGTGTTGTCTTTGGCAAACAGGCGATGGTAGGCCGCCAGCGGTCCGTTGAGTCCGGCGACCGGTTTGCCGCTCACGTTCCATGCGAGCGAGAGGCCCGGCCCGTGGCCGGACTGTCCCATGTCGCCCTCGGTTCCGTTGAAGTGCAATGATGAAAATCGGGTATGCAGCCCGAGCTTCTCCGCCGCGACCTGGTCCGCGCTGATGCTGTTGCTGAAACTCTGGCCCGGCTGCGCGTAACGGTTCGCGCCGGTCAGCCACATGGTGCTGCCCCAATGGCCTTCGTTGGAATACCGGTTCCAAAGTCCCTGGACGACACTGAAGTCCGCCTTGTGCCGCGCCAGTGGGGCGAGCCCCTGGGGCAGTTCATAGTCCGACCCGGGATGATCGATGTCGGGATACCAAGTAGACTCCGTGACGCCCCAACCGAAGCCCAGGAAGATCAGCCGCTTTGGTGGAGCCTCTGCGGTAGCTGCGGTACCTGCGGAGGCGAAGCGGCGAAAGCCGAGCGACTCAAGCACGGGTAGTGCGATGATCGCGCTGGAGGATCGGAGGTAATGACGGCGGGAAAGGTGCGTGTTCATGTGTGGCTGCCTTAAATTGCGGGTTACTTCGTGTGAAACTCCTCGCTCGCGACGAGCGAGTGAACGAACTCGCGCATCGCGAGATCCTTGTTTTTCGCCTGGGAGATCATCTGGTCCACGAGTCCTTCGTCGCGGAAGCCGGTGGGGCGTCCAAGCCCGTATTCGATCAAAGCCATGCTAAATCCCCTCGCGAAATTTTCGGCGTGCGAGGCGATGATGTCGCGCAGCTCAAAGTAGTCTTGAAACGTGGGGCCTCGATGGAATTGCCCGACGGCTTCGATCTCCCAGGTTTTGCTGGCTCCTTTCACCGGTTTGCCCATTTCGTCCATGACTTGATAGGTGTCTTCGGTCCGCCATTGACCGACGGCGTCGAAGTTCTCCAAGCCGAAACCCACGGGATCGATTTTCCGATGGCAGCTCGCACACTGGGCATCCTCCTGATGCGCGGTGAGGCGTTCGCGAGTGGTTAGCACCTGCCCGGCGAGTCGAGTGATTTGCGGGATGTTTGCGGGTGCCGGCGGCGGCGGGTCGTTGAGGAGCTTGCGCAGCGCCCAGACGCCGCGCTCGACGGGACTGGTGTGCTCGCCGTTTCCGCCCATGGCCATCACGGCGGCCATGCCGAGCAAACCGCCGCGGACGGAGTCCGTTGGCAGTGTCACCTTTTGAAACGCGTCGCCCTTGACGCCTGCGATGCCGTAATAATCCGCGAGCACGGGATTAACGATCGCGTAGTCGGACTTCAATAGGTCTCGCACGCTGGCGTTCTCGCGGAGCATGTGCTCGAAGGTCGCGAAGATTTCTTCCCGCGCCGCGAGTTTGGTGCTGTTGTCGAAGCGTGGGAACAACTCGCGATTGAACTCGAAGAAATCAAGCCGATCGAGTTCGAGCCATTGATGCACAAACGGCCGCATGAAGCCCTGGCTGCGCGGGTCATCGAGCAGTCGCGTCGTCTGCTCGGCCAGCACCTCGGGGTTCATCAATTCTCCGCTCGCGGCGAGGTCGCGCAGCGTTGCGTCCGGCGGCCCACCCCAAAGGAAATAGGAAAGCCGCGTGGCGAGCTCCGCCGCACTCAGCGGCCTGCGTTCGCCATCCTGGACCGGCTCCGCGAGGTAGAGGAACTGCGGTGACGCCAGCGCGACCGAGAGCACTCGTTTGAGCGCGGCGCTGTGTTTGTCGCCTGCCTCAAGTCGCAAGTCATAAAGTTGTGTGAGTTTGTCGAGATACTCCGGCTGCGGCTTCGCGCCACGAAACGCTTCGACGCAGAAACGCTCGAGCGCAGCGCGCTGATCCGCGGTCGCAGGCTTCGCCTTGTCATCGAGCGGAATCCCCAGCGCGGCGATGGCTGTGGCCTCGCCCTTGCGCGAGTCCGGGAGGCGTTCCAGTTCCATCCAGTCCACCCAGATCGCGAACTCGGGCCCGATGCCGTTCTTAGCCCTGCCAGCGGCATATTTCGCCCGGTTCTGCGTATAGTGATCGCGAATGCCTTTCTCACGGATGAAAAGGGTGCGGTTGGCGCGATCGGCGTGGTGCCGCGTCAGTGTGATCGGAATCTCGATGATTTGCGGGTTCTCCATCGTGCCGGTGACCTGATGCGTGCTGAGAAAGGGACTCTCAGAGTGCTTCGGAGCGACACCGAACTCGATGAACTTCCGCTCCGGCGTCGCCTTGTCGGTAGCGGCAATCCGGACACGGACGATGTAGTCGCCCGAAACTGTCTTCCACTCATAAGGCACAGAGAGTGTGATGTGGTCATGCGAGAGCATCTCGAGACCGCCGCCGATGGTGAGATAAGCGCCCGTTTCCAACTCCGGCATGTCCAGATAAGCCTCGCGATACGTACGCGTGAAACCTTTGCCGGAATAAGTGCCCATACCGAGCGCATAGTGGGCCTTGTCCGCATTGTTCTCCTTCGTCTGGAAACCAAAGTCCTCCGGCGCCGGAGCACCGCTGATCTTCCGCCACTCCCGGCGCACGGCATCGTCGTTCTTCGCGTCCTTCCGCAGTTCCGCCACAACCTTAGCATTTTCTGGTTTGGCCATCGCCGCATCCACCGCCGTCGCCCATTTCGTGGCACGCTCCAAAGCGTCGAGATCGTCTTCGTATTTTTTTCGTAATTGGCTCGAAGCCTCCTCGGCCTCGACGCGCATCTTTTGCTCCAGGCCCATCGCCGCCTGCCACTCGAAAGCTTCATCCAGCGCCTGGCGACCGAGTGCGAGGTATTGCTCCACCTGGTTCCCCGACATGAACAGATTCGCGCCCACGGTGTCGAAGTTCCCATTGCCCGTGTCGTTCGGCGGGAGGGCTTCGCCGGGGTCAGACTTGGTCTTCGGTTTTCTGGCCAAGCTTCCGTTCGATTTTCTGGCATTGCGTTCGCAACTCGGCAGATTCCTT
>REEF01000650.1 GCA_007695205.1 Planctomycetaceae bacterium | reverse complement strand
GAAACTGCCACCAGCATGGATCATAGCATCACCGAGCCCCGGCCACAAGAAGGCGGAGAGTAAAGTGTCCAACATTGGGCACATGGATCCCTAGATGATTCAATCGCCAAAGCACTCGACAGCGACCAGCGGATCGACGTCGTGCAAAACGAAGATGCTGAAATCGCGACCGTCCACCTGGATCGGCGTTGTTGTGACCAGGCGTTCCTCCAGTTCGGGGCCCTCCGATGTGCGGCGGTACAAGCGGAATTCGCAGGTCACCTGCCCTCGCGAATGCTGACTTTCCAAGATACTGATCGCCGCACCGCAATGGTTGCAGCTGCGGGCGGTACCGCAGCCGTCCGGGCCGTCTTCGCAGCGGCTGCAGCCCAGCAGTTCGCCGTGCCGCGCGCCCAGCAGGCAATTGGTCGCCTCGCCCACCGAGCGATCCCAGCAACGGTTGGTCAGGACCACTTGTCCCTTGTCGTTGAGCACTGCCACCGGTACGGGCATCGCGTTGATGATTTCTTGGAGCAGCGGCACGCCTACGATCAAACGGGCCGCAGCTTGGATCTCCTCCAGTCCATCGCGGCCCAACCGGCCGAAAAACACATCAACATCCTCGTCGGATCGCCGCTGCAAAGGCAATCTACGTCTGTCCGAAAAGCCACCTCGCATGTGAATCACCATCGAACGTCTCCTTGAATCGTGAAGTTGGGGAAGAGAAAAAGAGTGCCCCTGGGTGACTGTCGCGGGGAGCCAAGCTTGCATCTGTAAGCGATCTCACATTCTCGGGTTTTTCCTCGGGGATCGGCGGAAGGGGTCGAGAGTCGTTTTCGGATAAGCTGCTTTCCATCTGGTTAGTTGTTGCTGTCAATCGCCACATGGATGGTCCTGACCGCGTTCTTGGTGTTCCCCATGGTTCCCGTCGACCGAGCGATGGCAGCCATCGGCGTCCGCAGCGGTGGGACGATGACCGGCGGACAGGTCACCGAGTTGTCTGCCGAGACGGCCGCATCCCAGCCGCAGGATCCGAGCACCGGGCTGACTACGTTCTTACGGCACTGGCAGATGAACGATTTTATCTGCATGCTGGTCGTGGAGAATCTGAGGCCAATATCCGCTACCCCTCCCGAGCAGACGGCTTGGTTCTCGGTGCTACCACAGACGTGGAGAGATCGTTTGTTGGCAGTTCCTACGCGTTGGACGGGCGCGGATTCCAGCGGCGCGGCTTTTCTCATGATGCGTTTCCTCACGCTCTGCGTGTTTGCCGTTATCGGCCTGTCGTTGCTCTGGCCGCTGCGGCGTTCGCAGGTTCCAGCGGATTGGTTTCGCGCGGCGTTTCTCACGCTGGCATGGTTCTGGCTGCTCTCGCCGACCCAGAATCCCTGGTACTGGATTTGGGCGTTGCCGCTGGTGATGTTCGCCGGAAACCGGGCTTGGTTGGCGATGAGCGGCCTGGTGATGATCTACTATCTGCGTTTCTGGTTCGTCCACCACTGGGCCGACCAGCCGGTGCTGGGCACCGGCTATTCGGGCGCGGTGTTCTTTGACTTCGTGGTGACGTGGGTGGAATTCGGACCATGGTTTCTGTGGTTGGGATGGGAAACCGCCGTGACGAGCCTCCGCAAAACGAAGAATTCCTCCGCAAACGTGTAAGCGGGCGGTGCCGGTCGACGTCAGTATTGAACGTGATCCTGTTTCACTATTCGCGAAGAAGTATGAGATGATGCACGGGGACGCGTATTTTTGCCACCTGCGGGAAGCCAGCCGTCACACAAGAGGGCAGAGGTGCCCAGCGAGGCGTTTCATGGAATCGACATGTTCGCAAAATGGTGAGATCCGTCAGCTCAGGGAGCGTTGCGCTGCGTTGGAACGCGAACTGGATTTGTTCCGGCACAGCCAAAAAACGCGACTCGATGTCACTAGCCAGGTACACCGCAGTCTGCTGCCCAAGCCGATCCGCCACGACCGGATCTGGATCGACGTGCGGTACGTGCCGGTCGAAGAGATCGGGGGCGATTACTGCCAAGTGCGGTTTCCCGACAGCGTCACGTGTTACATCACCATCTGTGACGTCATGGGACATGGTACGGCATCCGCGCTGCTGGCGACGCGGATCAGCAGCGAGGTCCGGTACGGCATCCTGTACCGGATGGAACCTGCCGATCTGGTGCAATCCTTACAGCGTTTCATGATCGAGCATTTTCAGGGCGCGGAACTATTTCTGACGTTCTTCGCCGCCCGAATCGACTTCGACCGCCGGGAGATCGCCTGGAGCGGCGCCGGCCATCCCGGCCCGTTGCTACTGAGCCCTGCGGCAGACCCGCAATCGTTGCCCAGCCAAAACATGCCGCTGGGGCTCGACCTTCCCGATCCGTCGGCCGTGCGTCAGGACAGGACGCCGGTCCAGCCGGGAGACCGTCTGTTCTTTTTCACCGATGGTCTGTACGAAGTCATTGACGCGCGTGGCCGTCAGTTGGGCCTGGACGGCTTCGGAAAACTCGCCCAGTCGACGATGGGCTGCGATTTGTTCGAGGTTGCCGACCGCGTATTTCAGGAGATTCAGCAGTATCAATACGGGCCGGATGCAGACGATCAAACGCTGGTCGTGGCCGAAATCCGCTGAAGCCGATCACGGGAGGAATCATGTCGGAACGTCTGTGGTATCTCAAGCGCTGCGAGCTGTTCGAGCGGCTGACCTCCCAACAATTGGCTGCGCTCGAATCTCACTGCTCGATGCGGAAGTTTCCCAAGCGAAGCCTGGTCTATTCTCCGCGAGATCCCACCGAAGGGGTCTTCTTGATGGCTGCCGGGCGCGTGAAGATCTGCACGCTGACAGACGACGGCAAACAAGCGATCCTCGCTTTTCTCGAACCGGGCGAATTGTTCGGCGAATTGGCCGTGCTGGGACCCGACGTCCACGAGGATTACGCGGAGGCCTGCGAAGACTCGCTGGTCATCCGCATTCCGGTCCAGGTGATGCAACGCATGATCGACGAGCATCCCGAGTTCGGAACAGGGATCACCAAACTGATCGGACTGCGCCGCCGCCGGCTCGAACGGCGTTTGCGCAGCCTGCTGTTCCGTTCGAATCGCGACCGGCTGATTCTGGCCCTGTTGGACTTGGCCGAACAGTATGGCTATCCGACAGCGAGCGGCATCCAACTGGGAGTCAAGCTTTCGCATCAGGACCTGGCAAACATGATTGGCAGCACGCGGGAAAGCGTCACGATCGCGCTGGGCGAACTCCAAGCCGAAAGGTACCTGCGGGTCGGGCGCAGAAAGATCGTCCTGGTCAACCTGGAACGGCTGGCCCGCACGGTCAATGCCGCCGTTCCCATCCCCGGCTCGCGTTACGCTACGGCGGCGGTCGAAAACCGCTAAGGATCGCAAAGGAATAACGGTGGGTCCCGAGCGCCGAGCGGGACCAAGTGGGGACGCGAATGCCCACCAGAAATGCAAGTCCCGCTCGGCGCGCGGGACCTACTACATCGTCGGCCGAAAACGACTCCCGACCCCGTGCGCTGGAGTTCACGATTCATCGTGCTGGTGCGCGCCGCCCTTTCCGCGACACGATGAATCGTGAACTCCAACAAAAACCACTCCGGACCCTGGCCCTCATGGGACACCTGCCGTCGCGTTGCGACTCTTGGATGATGCAGAAAAGACCCCCGTCCCCTTTTCATGCACGTTTCCAGTAAGTCAGGCTGCGCCATAGCCATTCCATCGGCCCGTATCGAAAGTGGCTCATCCAAATCGGTGAATAGACGAGCTGGATGGCCAGGATCGTGACGACGACCACCGCTAACTGCCAGCGTTGCAAATGTCCGAAATAGCCGAAGCCGTGCCCGTAGAAGATCGTCGTGCACACGACCGTCTGGACCAGATAGTTGGTCAGCGCCATCTGGCCCACGGCTGCGAGCGGTTTGTGCCAGCGGGCATGGGATGAAGAAAGGTACAGGAACATCAAGGCGCCGACCATTCCCATGGCGCTCAGCAGGCTGCCCCAGTAATTCCATTGGCTGCCGAAGAAGAAGCCTGTTTCCACCGTCCAGCCGTGTTGGTCGTTCCAGTGTACGCCGTAGGCACTGATGGCTGTCCCCAAGACCAGTCCCACCACGGCCAGCGTCGCGTAGAAGGTGCGAGATCGCGCTGCCTGGAAAATGCCCAACCGGTACAGTCCCATGCCGATCAGCATCAGCCCGCCGGCTCGCCACACTCCCCAGATCATCAGCATGAACGTCTGGATCCCCAAGGCAGCCGTCGAACGCGGCAACGCTTGGTCCCACCAGGATCCGCGATAGGCATCCAGCTCCTCTTGCAATGTTTCCGCCGAAGGTGACCAGACTTGAGCAAATTCCTGCACTGCCTGCTCGTCCCAATAAGGCATCGACCAGCCGCCCAGCAGCATGATGATCGAGGCCACGGCGATCATCGACAGGCCCAGCGGGAACAAGACAACGATCGATTGCTTGCGGAACAACCATACCAGCAGACCGCACATGCCGTACAGGTACAGAATGTCGCCGTACCACAGCAGATGCGCGTGCAGCAACCCGATCAGAATCAGCCAACCCATGCGGCGGTAATGGACGCCGGCCGATCGACCCGTCCGCGACTCGGATCGCGACGTCATCAGGACGATTCCCGCGCCGAACAGCATGGAGAAGATGGTCATGAATTTTTGATCGCACATGACGTGCGTGAACCACCACACCCCATAGTTCACGCCGGTCAGATCGCCGTAGGCGTGCGGATTCATGTAAGCCATCGACGGCAGCGCGAAGGCCTGGATATTGACAACCAGGATGCCCAGCACCGCAAAGCCGCGCAGCACGTCGAGCGCTTCGATGCGCTGGGCGGATGAAACGGGTGCGGCTCGATGCTGCCGATCACCGGTGGTTGTCGGCTGATCGACCACCACCGCGTCGACCACTTCCTGATCGGCAACGCCGGGATCGTCGTGTGGCTCGTCCGCATCGACAGGGGATGCGTTCATCTGCTGGCTCCGAGGGTGGATCCGTAGGGTTCGAGATGGACGTCGGAGATCCAGAGCGTCCGTCCGGCGTTCTCCTTGGCGCCCAGATCGAATTGGACGAGGAACTCGCGAGCCTCGCCTTCCAGCACGCTGCTGGTCCGCAAGGTGTAACGTTGCGGGACGGTCCCGATCCCCTCGTGCTTCATGCCCAGAACCGTATGCGGAGCCCGCCGCGCCTGGAGTCCGACGCGACAATGCACCGGGCCATCGGCGACCGCCAGGAAGCTGAGCGAGTACCCGATTCCGGGTTCCGCTTGAAAAGGATGGACCAGCCGCAGATGGTACACGATGCCCGTCGGGTTCCGGATCTGTAACCGCACGTTGCCCGGACCGGGCAGTCGCCGGCTGGGATCGGCATCTACTTGCAGCGCGTCGTCGCCCGCTGGACCGCCCACGATCCGCTGCCAGCCGGCCAGGCCGTCAGCAAAGTCGCCATGGGGAATCAAGTTCGGCGCTCTCTCCCGCCGGGCGAACGTCGCCGATACGGGCGCAGATTTCCGACCTTGCCCGACGGCGATGGCCGAAATGGTCGTATTCTCTCGCAACACCAGCGGTTCTGTATAGCGGGGCGACTGGACGGACGGTGGGGTGCCGTCCCGTGTGTAATGGATGCTCGTATCGGGGGTCGCGCTGTCCAGCATCACCGTCGTTTCGTGCAGCAAATGCGCGTCCGAAGCGATCACCGCCGGTGGCCAGATGCCGTCCACGGATGTCGATTCGGGCTGGACAACCAGCATGGCCCAGGGTTCCAGCGCGGGGATCTCCACCGAGTTGATGTAACCAGCGGCCAGGACTGTTTCCTGTACCAGGGGCGAGTAATCACCCGATTCGAAGGCTCGATCGTGCGTCGGCTGGTCGTAGGGCAACATGGGCGTAAACAGCCGCAATCGCAACGGCTGGCTGCCGAAGAAGGCCTGCGGACGCAACGACAGCCGGAACGGTTGAGGCTGGTCGCGCCAATCCACCAGATGGATCACCACGGGCTGGTCCGATTCGCCCGGCACGGCGCGAGCCCATGCGTACACGCCATCAGCCAACAGCGTGATCGGTGGCAAGTTGTCCAACCAGCGCGTATCGACGATATCGCCACCGCATGCGAAGGCTTCCGCATACCCGTCCAGAAAACCGGCCATCCCGCGAACGAAGGCCGTCAAGTCCGCGTAGTTGGCCGGATCGCCGAAGTACCGCTGCGCATCGGGCGTGGGCAGATACGTATCCCATGGCATCTCGATGTGCCCGCCCGTCGCGTAGGCCGTCGCCAGCGTCTGTCGCGTGTGCCGAACCCAATCGGCCGTTTCTTGCGGACCGCCGCGTCGCAACGGCATCGTCACGGTCTGCGTCTTGCCCAAGGCTGCCGCCTGGCGCATGGCCGCGTGCAGGAACTCGGGCGTTGCATGACTGGCGGACAGTTCGCCGATCGCGTAATCGAAGACCTGCTCGATGTCTCGCCAGTGGCGGCATCCGTTGTTGCACGACACGGGAATCGGGCGGCCGAAATGTTCGTTCAATCGAGTTCGCCACCAACGGTTGAACGACACCGTGGATTCGATCTGAAAGCGTTCGAAATAGGCCTTCAACGCATCGCCCGGCCAACGGCGAAAATCATCGCCCACGGGCGCATCCCGCTGCCGCAGGTATTCGCGGTAATCGAAGGTGCCCAAGTCCCTAACGCCCAAGTCCTTCAAGGTCTGCCGATCGGCATGTTGATCCAACCAGGCTCGAAAGCCCTGCATGCAATGATCGCAGAAGCATCCGCCCCAGTTCAGCGCGTGCATGTTCTGTCCCGGCTCGTCGCGTTGCAGCACATCCGCACCCGCTTGGACCGCTTCGATCGCCGCCCGGACATGCCCGTTGCGAAACTCGGGGTGATTCGCACAGCCCCAGGGATTGGGCCGTCGCCAGGCACGCATCCAAGTCGCATAGACGGGCGTCCCCTCCAGATCACGAACGTTCCAAACTTCGTGTGGTTGATCGCCCGAGTAGGATCCCGCCGCCAAGGCGCCGCCAAAGGTAGCGCCCAGCGAATGGACTCGGCGGATAAAATCGGGATCGTTCCCGTAGGTCCACTCCAACCAGGTCACATGGAAACCGCGCATCGCCTGCAGTGTATCGTGCGGGTCCTGGGCGTTGACCGGGCGCGGACGCAGCGATCGCATGCACACATCGCTGGCTCGCGGTGCCCCGACGATCGGCTGACCAGCCTCTGCGACCTGAGCCAATCGCCTGGGGTCTTCGGCCATCGCGGTCAGGTTCCACAGCCCCAAGACCACGCAAGCCACCCAACGAAACCAATGTCTGCTCGTCATCATGCTACGTCCTTCGCAGAAGATTCATGAACGTAAAACCTTCGTGGCCTCATCAACAGTTTGAGCCTCTCGGCTGCGTAGGTGTACCCAGGATGTTACGCTATACCGGAGCGAACAATGTGTCAATCCAGAGCGTTGGGGCCAGTTCTTTGAATTCGATTTGTTCGCAAGGAGATCGGCTGGTTCGCCGCTCAGGCTGAGCAAGTCCTGAAACGAGCTATCAAGGACCTGCGGGCCGATCTATGTCGGTAGCTTGCCGTCGTTGACCGGCTCCGATAGAATCAGGAGAAACGGTTCGTCGATCCAAGATTTCGCGGACGACGATCGTCACTCACCCCCGCGGCCATTTGACTGAGCCGCTCCCCAATATTTTTGGAGGACTGTTTCGTGCGTTATGCAATGCTTTTTACTTCGTGCGTGCTCCTGGCCGCACTGGCCACAGAGATCCGGGCCGACGAGACCGGCTTTCGTCCGATCTTCGATGGGAAGACCTTGGACGGCTGGGATGGCAACCCCGACTTTTGGCGAGTGGAAGACGGTGCTATCGTTGGCCAGACAACCGCCGAGAATCCCACCAAGGGGAATACGTTCCTGATTTGGCGCGGCGGTGAACCGGGCGATTTCGAATTGAAAGTCGAATTCAAACTGGTCAACGGGAATTCGGGCATTCAGGTCCGCAGTTTCGAGAAGCCTGACGAGTGGGGAAAGTGGGTCGTCGGAGGCTACCAGCCCGACATCGAAGACAGCGGGCGGTTCATGGGGATCATGTATGGCGAGCGGTATCGGGGAATCCTGGCCATGCGGGGCGACAAGACCGTGATCGGCAATGATTCCAAGCCGCGGATCGTGGGCAAAGTCGGTGACTCTAAGGAACTGCTCGAAAAGATCGATCTCAACGGCTGGAACGAGTACCACATCATCGCGCGTGATTGGACGATCTCGCACAAGATCAACGGTCACACGATGGCCGAGGTGACGGACCATGACGAAGCGAATCGGCGAGCGGACGGGTTGATCGCCTTTCAATTGCACGCCGGTCCGCCGATGAAGGTTTTGTTCCGCAACGTGCGCCTGAAGGAATTGGACGACGACCAGGCGGCTGCGGATTCCGGCGACAAGAAGCGTGTGGTGTTCGTCGCGGGGACGGCCAGCCACGGTTACGGCGGTCACGAACACAAGGCCGGCCTGCTGTTGCTGGCTCAGTTGCTTGAGGAAAGCGGACTGCCGGTCGAAACGGCTGTTCACGTCAACGGCTGGCCCGACGACCCCGACGCATTCGAGGGCGCCGATACGATCGTGATCTATGCCAACGGCGGTGGCGGGCATCCGATCCTGCCGCATCTGGAACAGGTCGAACCGCTGATGAACCAGGGCGTGGGGTTGGCTTGTTTGCACTACGCGGTCGAGGTGCCCAAGGACCGAGCCGGCCAGCAGTTCCTGGATTGGATCGGCGGTTACTTCGAGACGCATTGGTCGGTCAACCCCTGGTGGACCGCTCGTTTCGAACAGTTGCCGACGCATCCGATCACGCGAGGCGTCGAGCCGTTCGCCTTGTACGACGAATGGTACTACCACATGCGTTTCCGCCCGGATATGGAAGGCGTTACGCCCTTGTTGACGGCCGTTCCGCCGGACAGCACTCGCGAACGTCCTGATGGTCCGCACAGCAACAACCCGACGGTTCGGGCTCGCCGCGGCGAAGCCGAGCATGTGGCGTGGGCTTACGAGCGGCCAGACGGGGGGCGCGGTTTTGGCTTCACCGGAGGACATTGGCATTGGGCGTGGGCGCACGATGATTATCGAACGTTCGTGCTGAACGCGATCGTGTGGACCGCTGGGCTAGAGGTTCCCGAATCGGGCGTGCCGTCTTCAGCTCCCACCTACGAAGAACTGCTGGAGAACCAGGACTATCCGAAGCCGGATGACTTCACCGAGCAGCGGGCCTGGGCCACGTTCGAACCCCGCTGATCCGCCGACGCCAGCCGTGAACTAAGCCAACGTTGCACAAAAAGTGGGACGGATTGGCAATCCGTCCTACCGGGGGAGCCTTGTGCGATGTTGGGGTTCACGCGACTTGTTTTTAGCTCCGACGCTGACGCGATCGGTTCGAATTCCCCCTCCCAGCGGCTTTCGTTCTGTGCCTTGGGGGGCATTCGTCTTTCTACGTTTTTTGCAACCAATGACCATAGGAGTCGAAAAATATGCGTATCCTCTCAGCCAAACTGGGACCGTTGCTGGTACTGCTTGTTGCGTCTTGGACTTTCGCGGACAGCGATCCGCAGGCCAAGGGAATCGTGTTCCATGATGTGGATGGCGACGGAATCTTCGATGCGACGGTGGACGAGCCCTTGGCAGGGGTGGCCGTATCCAACGGTCGCGAGGTGGTCGTTACCTGCGAGGACGGGCGGTACGAGTTGCCTTTGCGCGATCCTTCAACCATTTTCGTGATCAAGCCGCGTGGCTGGGCGGTCCCGGTCGACGAGATGCAGATCCCCCGCTTCTATTACTTGCACATGCCTCAAGGAGCCACCGGGACACGTTATCCGGGCTTGGACCCCACCCCCGCGCTGCCGGAGTCGTTGGATTTCGCCTTGCGACCGCAGGAAGAACCGGACCGCTATGACGTGCTGGTCTTGGGCGACACCCAGCCGCGTGATCTGACTGAGATCGACTACATCGCTCGGGATGTCCTACCTGAAGTGATCGGCATCGACGCGGCGTTTGGCGTCACCTTGGGCGACTTGGTATTCGACGATCTGAATCTGTTCGATCCGCTGAACGAAGCGATCGCCACGATCGGTTTGCCGTGGCGCTCGTTGATCGGAAATCACGACATCGACTTCACCGGCGACACCGACGTCCAAGCTCGGGGCGCGTTCTATCGCACCTACGGACCTTCGTATTACGCTTTCACCTGGGGGCCGACTCATTACATCGTCCTGGACAGCTTCCGGTGGTTGGTCAGCAATAACCGTCGCACGTATCGCACGGGTTTGGGGGAAGAGCAACTCACGTTCCTGCGAAACGAACTGGCTCGCATCCCCGACGATCAGTTGGTGGTCGTGTTGAGCCACATTCCCTGGGTGGACTCGACCGGCTGGGTGGACGAGTCGCATCGTGACGAGGTCTTCCAGGTGCTGGCCTCGCATCCCCGGATGGTAACGCTGGCCGCCCATACGCATCGGCACTACCACCGATGGATCGGCCCCGACGATGGCTGGCCGGGCGAACAACCGCACCACTTGGTCAGCGTCGGCACGGCGTGCGGAGCCTGGTGTTGCGGCGCGCCGGACGAGTACGGCATCCCGCATGCGATGATGTCCGATGGTACTCCCACCGGATACGCGATCCTGGAAATCGATGGGCCTCAGTGGAAGGTTCGCTGGCAGAGCGCCCGCCGTCCGGCCGATTTTCAAATGCATCTGGATGCTCCCTCATCGGTCCGCGTCGATCAATCGGCAGAAGCCGAGGTGCTGGCGAACATTTTCAACGCATTGCCGGATGCCCGCGTGCAGATGCGCATCGGAACGTCTTCGCCATGGCAGGAGATGCAGCGCAGCGTGCGCCCCGATCCCGTTCGGCTGAGCGTCATGGAACGCGAACGGCAATTGGGCGAGGTGCCTTGGCGTCCGCTGGGCGGTGCCCAGGCTTCGCAGCACATTTGGACGACCACCATCGGCCGGTCGTTGGAGCCCGGAACGCATGTGATCGAGGTGCGTGCCGAAGACGATTGGTGGAGTTACGAGGGACGGCGGTTGATCCGCGTCACGGCACCGTAGAGCTTTGCGGCTGCCGCCGCTGTCTGGTCGAAGCGATCGACTGCCAAGTCGATCGCGTGATGGAGATCTTGTCGCTGGCATGTTACATTGCCGGACGTACGATCGAGAACGCTCGCCGTTTGCATCCGAAGGAGCCTACCGTGAAGTGGTTGCATATGATCCAACTCGCTTGCGTCTCACCCATGCTTCTGTTCGCTTGTCTCGGAACTGCACAAGCGGGTACTCCGACGAATCAGCGACCTGATATTTTGATTCTGATGCCGGATCAATGGCGGGGAGATTGCCTGTCGATCCTGGAGCATCCCGCCGTGCGGACGCCCGAGTTGGACAAGCTGGCCAGGCAAGGGACCTTGTTTCGCCGAGCCTATGCGACCGTGCCATCGTGCATTCCCGCCCGCTACGCCATGCTGACCGGTTTGTTTCCGCAGACCAGCGGCGTGGTTGGCTACCGAGGCGGCATTCCGATCACCGTGCCCACGAAGCCGCAGATCCTGCGCGACGCGGGCTACAGGACGGCGTTGGTGGGCCGCAATATGCACCAGTCAGTGGGCGCCGAAGCGCTGGGCTATCAGTGGAACATCGGCGGTTCCACCCACGTTTCGGGCGATGACTACGACCAGGCTCTGCTGAAGGCCGCACCGGATACCGGCGGCATCAAGGCGTTGGTGTCATCGATGGGACTCAGCTACAACCACTGGCAAGCTGCACCCTGGCCCTTGGCAGAAGAATTGCATCCAACGACTTGGGTGGCCCAGCAAGCGCTGACCGTGGTCCAGCAGACGCCAGCGAACGCGCCGCTGTTTCTGACGGCATCGTTCTATGCTCCGCACCCGCCGTTGTTTCCGCCTCAGCGATATTTCGACGTTTATCTGGAAAAGGAACTGCCTGAACCGGCCCGAGGCGATTGGGTCGATTGGGACAAGATCACCCCCAAGGGCTCGCACGGCGGCAGCCGCGTGTTGCTCGAAGGCCAGCGACTGCGAAGAGCCCAGGCCGGGTATTTCGGTCTGATCGAACAGCTTGACGCCGAGTTCGCGTCGTTGATCGCCGCCTTCCAGGCTCGTAGTGAAAAGGCCGGGCGGCCTTGGATGATCGTCTTCACCTCGGACCACGGCGAGATGCTGGGCGACCACGGCTATTTTCGCAAGTGCGAGCCGTACGAGGGTTCGGCGAACATTCCGATGATGATCGTGGGCTCGCCGGAATTGCGTTTTCGAGCCGGGCAGCGGTCGTTCCAGCCGGTTGCCCTCGAAGATCTTCTGCCCACACTTACCGAGTTGGCCGGGATCGAAACGCCCGAAGTGGATGGCGTCAGCTTGGTGCCAGTACTGCGAGGCGAGGACCAACAAGTCCGGCCGTGGCTCCATTTCGAACACTCGCCCATCTACAGCCAGCCGCAGGGCTTCCACGCGTTGACCGACGGTCGGATGAAGTACATCTGGCGTCCGGCAGACGGGGCTGAGCAGTTGTTCGACCTGGACGCCGACCCGTTGGAAGAGCGTGATTTGAGCGCTGAACCCGCCAGCCGCGATCAGCTTCAACGATGGCGTCGTTTGATGATCGAGCGATTGGCGCCCCGACCGGAAGGCTTCTCCGACGGTCAACAATTGATTCCCGGCCGACCCTACCCTCCGGTCCAGGCGGGGCTGACGCGCGAAGAGATGCTGGTAGCAGGGCAAGGGTTCGCCGACGATCCGCTGCCGGCGCTGACGACGCTTTCCGACCCGGCGATCGAGTATCGGGTTCCCGACAGGCCCTATGTGGTTCTCAAGCGAGGCGATGTCGAGGCGGTGATCGTGGACAACTCGGCCGTGGACGACGATGTGCTGCCCGGCCACCGGGCGGGCTACAACGGCGTGGGCGCGCTGCGGCACACGCAGCGGCGGGAGAACGTGTTCGTGCCCTCGGTGGCTGGATTGAACTTCGAGCACATTCACGACGGAACGGTGCAGCAACGGATGGTGCTGTTCGAGCCCCGCAACGCGCCCATGCAATTGCGGGTTATTGATCGGCACACGGCGGAACTCTACCAGTCGCCCACCCCGTACTATGGTTTGGAAAGCTGCCATCGCTACCATCTGTTAGAGGATGGAACGATCGAGATGACGTTCGAGTGCATACCGCGCCGCGCATCGTTTACCCACGGGTATGTGGGCTTGTTCTGGGCCAGCTACATCCAGCAGCCCGAATCCCTCGACATCCATTTCAAAGGATACACCGAGGGCCAGCAGGAGTCCCCCGGTTGGATTCGCGGCGTAACGCCGTCGCACGGCGTGCTGGCCACGCACTTGGCCGAGGACGATCAGCGCACCTTCGACCACGATCCGCAGTTTCCGCTCACGCTGGTGTTCAATCGATCGCAGCATCGTTTCACCGAGCCGTGGTACTATGGCGTCAGCCACGCCATGGCTCTGGTGTTTATCTTCCGCAGCCAGGATCGGCCGCGTCTGACACAGTCGCCTTCCGGCGGCGGGCGGGGGAATCCCGCCTGGGATTTTCAGTACTTCATTTCCGACTACGAAGTCGACAAGCGGTATCAGATGGTCATGCGGACGATGTATCTGCCGTACGAGTCGCCAGAGCAAGTCGAGCGGGCGTCGGCCGTCCATCGGCAGGCACTCGATGAACCTCAGCCACACTCGGCAACCGACGGTGCCTGACCCGCATCCCCCCAACCAGTGCCTCGAACCTTTCGGAGACTGTTATGTTGAATCGCTATCATCTGTGTTTCGTATTGTTGGTCTGTCTGACAACGGGCGGAGTCGTCAGGGCTCAATCTTCAGCGTCCGGCTCGCAAACTGCCGGCCCTACGCCACGCGTCTTTCTGCTCGATGGCAACGCACTCGCCGAGGTCCGCGAGGCGGTTCTGTCGGGCGACGAGCGATTCTTGCCTGCCGTGCAACAACTGCGTTCGGAAGCCGATGCCGCGATGAACCAAGGACCGTTCTCGGTCGTCTCCAAACCGCAAACGCCGCCCAGCGGTGACAAACACGATTACATGAGCCAAGGGCCGTACTGGTGGCCCAATCCCGACACGGACGATGGCCTGCCCTACGTGAACCGAGACGGCCAGGTGAACCCCGAAGCACGCGAATTCGACAATGTGACCAAAAGCCGGATGGAGGCGGCCGTCAAGACGCTCGCCCACGCCTATTATTTCACCGACCATCCGCCGTATGCCGAACGGGCCTCGCTGCTGCTGCGAACCTGGTTCTTGGACCCGGCGACTCGCATGAACCCCCACCTGGAGTTCGGCCAGCGGATTCCCGGCCGCACCACCGGACGAAGCACCGGTACGATCGAGATGCGCACGCTTCCGGAATTGCTCGATGCCGTCGGGATGCTGGCCGAATCGGAAGCTTGGACGGCGACCGACCAAGAAGCGCTGACCGTGTGGTTCCGCGAATATCTTCAGTGGCTGGTGGAAAGTTCGCACGGCAAGAGCGCGGCCCGCGCTCGGAACAATATCGGCACCTGGTTCGACGTGCAGACAGTCGGCGTCGCCCTGTTCGTCGGCCGCGACGAGATCGCCCGTGACATCCTGCAGACGCGTGGGCTGCAGCGGATCGCCGCGCAGATCGAGCCCGATGGCCGCCAGCCTCGTGAGTTGGCTCGCACCCGTCCCTCCGGCTACAGTGCCATGAACCTACGAGCTTTCCTGAGCCTCGCCCGCCTGGGAGATCATGTGCAGGTCGACTTATGGAATTACCGCACCGATGACGGACGCAGCATCCGCACCGCCCTGGACTATCTGGTGCGCTACGCCGATGGATCGCAACAATGGCCGCACAAGGATATGCGTCGCCCGACCTGGACCGCGCTGGTTCCCGCGTTGCGTATCGCCGCCCATCAGTACCGGCATCCGCCATACGAGGAATTAGCCCAACAGTTGGCAGGCGACCACTTCGCGCAAGATCGCATGCAATTGTTATACCCACGCATTCAAGAATAGTCCCCGTCGTATTCTCAGGAAACCTCTGCACAGCCTCGTCCAAAACATGTGACGATTCGGCGGTACGGTCCAGGTGCGCCAGGCGAAGCGCCTTCGTGGCGGGCGCCGATGAAAACCTTCACCGCCTTGCCGGTTGGCTCGGTAAGCACCTGGCCACCTATTCCTTGGTGAGATCGACGGCAGGGGTCGGGGGTCGTTTTTGGAGGTAAT
>REEF01001030.1 GCA_007695205.1 Planctomycetaceae bacterium | reverse complement strand
GGGCTCGCAGATGCCCGCCAGAAATGCAGGTCCCGCTCGGCGCGCGGGACCTACTACGTGGTTGGCCGAAAACGACTCCCCAGCCCGTTGCGGATCCGTAACCATTGCTACCGGAACAATAGTTGCATCCCTCGGGAATCTCGATGGCCTTTGTGCATACGGCGGCATGACTGCGACATGGTGACGCAATGATCCGCCAATCTGACTTACCCCACGAGATTCGACGAGCTTGCGATGACATCGCCACGCGTTGTGGAATCGGAAAAGCACCTGGCCAAGCGGTCGCTGCTGCTCGGCATGATCGGCTGGATTGTGTACGATTGGGCAACCAACTCGTTCCCAACCATCGTCGAAACGTTCCTTTTCGCCAGCTATTTCACCGGGCAGGTGGCGTCGAGCGAGACGGCCGGCACCACGTGGTGGGGGTTGACGCTAGGAATCACCGGCCTGTTGATCGCCGTGGCGGCACCGTTGCTCGGCGCACTGCTCGATCAGTTGGGAAGGCGGAAGCCGTGGATCGCCGCCCTGACATCGGTCACGGTCGTGGCGGTCGCGCTGATGTGGTTCATCGAACCGCAGCCTGATTACACCATTCCGGCGCTGCTGCTGCTGGCGATTGGGACCTTTAGTTTGCAGCTTGCGCTGGTGCTGTACAACGCCATGCTCCCCGCACTGGCGCCGCCGGAGAAGATGGGGCGATGGTCGGGCTGGGGCTGGTGCGCGGGCTACGCGGGCGGATTGGCCTGCCTAGCGGGCGCCTTGTTCGTCTTCGTCCTGCCCGAGGGCCGGTGGCTGGGCTTGGACCCCGACCGGGCCGAGCACATTCGGGCCACGCTGCCGATGACCGCCGCGTGGCTACTGCTATTCAGCCTGCCGCTTCTGTGGCTGACGCCTGACTCGCCGCGCACCGGTAAGCCGCTCGGCCGCGCCGCGCGCGACGCCCTTGGCCAACTACGCGACTCGTTCCGCGCCCTGCGCCAATACAGGCACATCGTCCGCTTTCTGGTGGCACGCCTGTTCTATGTCGAGGGGCTGACCACCGTCTTCATCTTTGGCGGGGTGTATGCCCGGGGGACTTTCGGCATGGACGCGGCAGAGATCCTCGCGTTCGGCATCGGGATGAACATCGCCGCCGGATTGGGGGCGTTGGCGTTCTCCTGGATCGACGACTGGATTGGCGGAAAACGCACCGTAACCATTTCGCTGGTGGGCCTGATGGTGCCCGGCACGGCCTTGCTGCTGGTCCGTTCGACCCTTTGGTTCTGGGTTTTCGCACTGATACTGGGCGTGTTCATCGGTCCTGCTCAGGCCGGCAGCCGGTCGTACCTGGCACGGGTCGCGCCGGAGAAACTGCACAACCAGTTGTTCGGCCTGTACACGCTTTCGGGCAAGGCGGTTGCGTTCCTCGGGCCGCTGCTGGTCGGCGGGCTGACGCACCTGACGCAAAGCCAACGCATCGGCATGAGCGCCGTCGTGGGGCTGATCTTCCTGGGCTTCCTGGTGTGGTTAACGGTTCCGCGCGAAGATCAGGTGTCGCCAAAGTAGGATGGCAGAACCCGCGGTTCCTGTCGGACGCCTATCCGCACAAGTGGCGAAGGGCTGCGACCAGTTCTTTCGCGGGCGCGTGTTTGCTGATGTACCCGTCGGCTCCCGCCTCTTCCATCGCCCGGCGAATGCTGTCTTCTTCGTGCAGCGAAAGGGCGACCACCACCGTTTCCTCCCAACGCCGCTTGATCTCCCGCGTGGCGTCGATCCCGTTCATCCCGGGCATGTCGACGTCCATGATGACGGCGTCGGGATGGAGCGTCGCGGCCTGTTCGATGGCCTGGAAGCCGTCGGCGGCCTCGCCGATTACTTCAAGGTCCTTCTGACGGTTGAGCACCCCGACCATTCCTTCGCGCACGACCTGGTGGTCGTCGGCCACAAGGATCCGGATCACCTCGGGCCGGGCGTGCCGAACCGTCGACAGGCCGCGTGCTTTCGCCGGCGGGTCCGGCTGGACATGCTCGGTCCCGTCGGCCGGTACAAACAACCGAAAGCAGGCACCGCCGCTTGCGCCCTTGTCGATCTCCAGCCGGCCGCCCAGAGCCTCCAATCGCTCTCGAATATTCAACAAACCAAACCCTTCCGGTTTCTGCAAGCGAACTTCCACCGCTTCGGGGTTGAAATCATCGCCTCCGTCTTCGACCTGCACGACGAAGGCCTCATTTGGGAAGGATAGCCCCACTTGCGCTTCCATCCTTCCCGAGTGCTTCACCACGTTGAACAGCAACTCGCGTACCGAGTCGAACAGAAACACGCGTATGTGCTCCGATGCGGCGGGGGTACGCTCCCCGGTATTCAGGCGGACCGCCAGCCCGTGTTTCTCGTCGAACCACTTCCCGAGCCAATCGAGCACCTCGGGCAGCGAACCGTGTTCGAGCACGGGAGGACTCAACTCCTGGGTGAGGTTCCGCGAGGTGTTCATGCAGTCGGCCAGCAGTTCGTCGATCTTTGCGACGTGCTGCTCCAGTTGGCTCGGGTCGCCCTCGATCAGCACCGGCAGCCGCAGCTTCGCGGCCAGCAGCAACTGCTGCAAGTCGTCGTGCAGCAGCCTGGCCAGGCGTTTGCGCTCTCGGTGTTCGGCGTCGGTCAATTCGGTAGCCAGCCGCCGGAGGTCCTCCGCGCGGCGTTCCGCCTCGGCCGTGCGTTCGGCAACCCGGGCCTCGAGCGTCTTGTTGAACGCCGCCAACCGATCCTCCGCTTGCCGGTGTTCGCTGACCAGGCGCACGTTTTCCAGTGCGATGGACGCCGCCGTGGCCAGTTGCCTCGCGAAATCCACCTCGGCCTCGCTAAAAGACCGTGGGCCGCCGTGGCAGTTGAAAAAGGCGGCACCCAACGGACTCTGGCGGACAAACAGCGGCATGACCAGCACGGCGCGGATGTTGTGCTTCCGCATG
>REEF01000056.1 GCA_007695205.1 Planctomycetaceae bacterium | reverse complement strand
CCCACGACAAGCAATGGTGCGAAGCCGTATGGGATTGGCTGCGAGAACACGGAAAAGATCCGGAAAAAGCGAAATGGACTGGTGCGCGTTGGACCTGGGACGATTAGGGTTACATCCACGAAGCATGATAGACGCAATCATGAGAGGTTATCGTCAGATGTTACGCACGAGGGCGAAGAGATCCTTGCCGTTGCGCTCAAGAGTAATCACAGCGATCGCTTGTGGCTGGCCCGTTCCAGTGATCATTGCAGCATTAATTCGCCGTACACTTCACTTCGTGATGATCGATATGGCTGCTAGCGTCTGCGTTTCGGGTGTATTGTTGGTAGTCATATCCCTTTTCCTGTGGCGTCGGGGAGGGGAACCAGTAGATTCGTCCAAGGTCCAAGCAGTAGCACCTTCTGCACTCGGTGTCGCGGTGATAGGATTGCTAATGCTTATTCTTGGAACATTCGGGCTACTTGAAGCAATCTCTGATTTAATCTTGGTTCCGTGAAGTACGGGTATTGAAGTGTGTCGTTTCGGCAACGCTGCAAAATCTTGGATTTTCCGGCGGCGGATGGGGGTATGGCTCGTCAGGAGCGGTTGGCTTCCCGCTGGCGGCGTTGGCTGAGAAGGCGGGCCAGGGGCGTGGTGGTCAGCCAAGACTGAGTGAATTTGTTCGGCCGGCAATGGCTCACGAGACTGGCAGCAGTGGCGTGGCGTGGTCTGCAGCATACATGTTCGGTGACCGACACCATCCGGCCAGTGGGCCGCAATGGGCGGCGAACCGCGTGCCAAGTGACCGCTCTCAAGGGTCGGAAGACTGCGCAGGCGGCAGCGGATGATGCGGCGGCTTTCGGAATCCCAATAACGACGGCCAATCAGTGCGCGGTCCCGGACGGTCGCGGGATGGTGTCGCAGATTACCGCTGGGCGAGCTGCTCGCGGTAGTTCCAGGGGAGCCAGAGGGCCGGGGCCGCTTTGGCCTGCTCCGCGTGACGCTGCACTTGGGTCAGGTAATCCAACGGATCGGCCTCAGCAAAGTAACAGGTGTGGATCAGCGACATGTACGTGTCGCCTACGTCGGCCCCACGCTGCGTCTTGTAGGATAGCGAGTTCTTGCGGTGGCGGATCGCCATCTTCAAGGCTTGCTCGCAAAGGTTGTTGTCCAACGGCACCCCAGGCAATCGAAGAAACAGCGTCAGCGGTTCCCAATGCTTGAGCAGATACCTGATGGCTCGACCCAGCGAAGAATTCGGCTCGACTTTACGCTGCTCCTGCTGCTCCGTCAGCCAGCGGTGCAAATCGTTCATCACCGGCGCGCTGCGCCGCTTATGTAACTGCAGCCGAAGCTCGTCCGATAGCTCGAATCGCTTGGCCGCGGCATCGGTGCGGTACACCTTCTTGAAGCACAGCAGGACATGACGCACTTCCCCAGGGAACACCTCGGCCACATCGACGAAGTTTCGCCTGGCGTGGCTCAAACAATGGGCCACGATCGTCTCCAGATCCTTCGGGAGGTTGCGGGAAAGGGCATCACACATATGCAGCGGTGGAGCACGTTCGGCCATCCGCTCCTTGAGCACTCGGTGAAGGTTCTCGCCCGCGTGCGCCACGCCCGTAAAGAACAAGGCGATCGTTGGCCGCTGGGCACTCTTGGACAGCACGCCGGTCGTGAACACACCTGTCCGCTGCGGATCATCCTCTCGCAACGGCTCACCCTTCTTGGCTTTGGTAGTCCACTGTTGCACTCGCATGTGGGTGTCGTCGTTGAGCACCAAGTCTCCTTGAGCCGCTTCCCACAACAGGTGCTGGTGGACGTGCCCCAAGCCGAGATCCAGTGCATCGCGGCAGAGTTCCCATTGCATCGACGCTGGCAGCGGAATCCCGGCCGCTCTTTGCAGACGCTCCAGACGTGTCCACGGCAGTCCTTGCCCGTACCGCAAGGTGGCGATCGTGCTGGCCACCGACACATCATATTTGTCCGAGCCCATCTCCTCGGGCGGTTCGGCGACGTGCGACTTGCCGCAGGTTCCGCAACGCAAATTCTCCAACTCGTACCGCGTGCCGCCAATCGGTGGTTGTCCCACCAGACGGACTCGCATCACCCAGTTCTTCGAGCGATACAACGTGCCCGTCTGGCAATTGGGACAGGAATCGCCGGGGGTGAAAGCTTGGTGGTTGACGATCACTCGATCGCAGCCAACATAGGCACTGGCGGGGATCCGCCCGTGTCCCTTCGAGCGTTGCCGAGGTCGCGTCTCGCGGTTCCCAGATGACGAGCGGGGCGATGACGGCTTCTCCCCAGGCTTTTTATCAGCAGCGGACTCGTTCGTGTCGTTCGTGTCTTGTGCGGCAACGACGTCATCCGTTCGCTCGGTCCGAGGTCCGAACAGCAGACGCCGCAACCGCCGGATACTCAGGGTTTTCTCCTGCAGCAAAGCCAAGACCGTACCGCTCCACGCCAACAGCAAGCGAAGCGGGCGAGCGATGTCCTCTCCCAATTGCTGCTCGACCAGCGTCACAGCGCGTTCGACTTCCGCCAGATCCAGTTCGGTTACCGTGGTGGTCGAATTCATGCGCTGGCCCTCCTGGCGCTCCACCTTCTTCTGCGAAGCGGCCTGTCTGCCTTCTGGAAATCTTTCCTTCGCCTGCCGACAGCCAATTTGGCAGGCAAAAACAACAAGAGGGGGCCAGCGCAAATCTTGTGCCAAACGCCACGATTCTGGCGGGTTTTTTTGAAATTTTCCGATTTTTTTTGACGGGCTTTACTCGGGCAGGCAGACGGGACGCCAGAGCGGTGCCCCGCTGGCCGCCTCGGCGTTGCCGCCGGCGAGTAAGACCTGGAGTTGATGGGATTGCAGCGTGCGAGTAGCCGCATCACCGGAAGGCCAGTGCATAAACTTCCCGGTCGAGAGTCGTTTTTGGCAGAGCCAATAACCCTGACCGTCGTACAGCAGG
>REEF01000058.1 GCA_007695205.1 Planctomycetaceae bacterium | reverse complement strand
TCCTTCTCCAGGCATTTCAGACAGATCGTCTCCAGATCGACCGGGATCTTATGGTTCAACCGCCTCGGACGCGGCGGCTCGTGCTTTCTTACCTGCTCAAGTACCGCTTCCTTGTCTCCGTGGAACGGAACTGCCCCGGTGAGCATTTCGAACAGGATCGTACCCAGCGAGTAGACGTCGGAGGCCGGACCAGCGGTGTGCGGCTTGAGAGCCGCCTGTTCGGGCGACATGTAGGCCACGGTACCCATCAAGTAGCCTTCGTGCGTCAACATGACTTCTTCCGCTTCGCGTTTGGCCAATCCGAAATCGACCAGATGCGGCTCGTCGTTTCCGTCCATCAAGATGTTGGCCGGTTTCAAGTCGCGATGGATCACGCCGACCTGATGCACGTGGTGCAAGGCAATCGCGATCAACTTGCACAGCTCGGCCGCCTGCTTTGGGAAAAGTGGTTCCTTCTGTTTCAACCAATCTGCCAGCGAGGGGCCATCGATATAGTCGCTGACAATGTAGGGCAGTCCCCGGCACTGGCTCACCTCGTGCACCGCCACCACGTGGGGATGCCGGACTTGAGCCGCCGCCCGAGCGTCTCGCCGGAACCGTTCCAATGCTTCCGACGACATTCGTCCCGGATGCGGGATCTTGACCGCCACCAGCTTGTCCAGGTAGTGGTCACGCGCCAGCCACACACTGCCGAATCCGCCGTGGCCCAAGGGCACGATCAGTTGGAAATGGCCGATCTCCCGGGGTGGCAGCGGCTCCTGATCCGACGGACGCCCCGTAGCCGTCACCTCCCGGCTCTGCCGGCCCAGCGTGCTGCCGCAGGCTTTGCAGTGGACCGTCCAGACGGGCGTCTGTTCGGGGATCTCGATCGGTCCATGACACTGGCGGCAACGGATCGAGAGCCGCCCGGCACCTTTCGACGAGACAGGCACTCGCAGATCCCCGTCGTAATCCTCGGTGATGTCGTCGTTGGAACCGGCTGCGGGCGAATCGGGCTTCGTTGAGTCGTCATCCACGTCCAAACCCGCAGGCGGGATCTGCCCCCAGCGCTTCCGCCACTCGCGTTCCCGAGTCTCCAATTCGCTTTTCAGGGTTGTGACACCCGCAGGGTCGATTTGGCCCAAGCAGGCCGCGATCTCGGGAAATCGCCCCGCGCGCCAAGCCTCCTCGTAACGCTCGCAAATCTCCTCGATTTTCAGGTCGCGTGCCAGTTCCGAATCGATGCTGAAGCTGGGTTCATTCATGGGATTCCCTCCGGCGAGTTCTTTTAGTCAGACGGATTGTTCCCGGCCATCCATCAAGGTAGGTTGATAGTAATCGACTTGTTGAAGCCTTGTCAAATCAGGAGACCATCGATGAGCGACAGTCATTCGGTGAGCGAACATCTGAATGTGTTGACGAACCCGGAAGCGACAGGTTCCGGGTTGGAGCGGGCAGCGGCCGAAATCTATCAGCGGTACAGCCAGCCGCTGCAGGAGTATATCAAGTTCCGCTGCCAAATGGGCCGTGGTCGGGTAGTGGATGAAGAGGATATCGTCCAGGAGGTGATGACCGCTCTCCTGGGAGGTGCGGCGAACGGTCGATTTAGGAAGCTGGATAACCGACAGCATCTTTGGCAGGTGCTGACAATGCTGGCCAAGAGACGAGCCATCGATCAATTTCGGAGAGAAACAGCAGCAATTAACGGGAACGGTGAGGTTCGGGGTGAATCGGTGTTT
This sequence comes from Planctomycetaceae bacterium, assembly GCA_007695205.1. Taxonomy (GTDB): domain Bacteria; phylum Planctomycetota; class Planctomycetia; order Pirellulales; family Pirellulaceae; genus SKKK01. Next base: position 1,226 of record REEF01000058.1, on the reverse strand, counting down.
GATTCGCCGGCCGGTTCTGGTTCGGAAAACGCTGGTCTGGATGGGCATCCCGGGGGAAGGCTCATCCCACGCAACGAACTGTCGCCCTGGATGATACGCTTGATAGAAGAAGAATTTCAGCAATGGATGGATCTGCTGAGTGCTGTAGACCGCGAAAAACCAAGAAGCCGCCTGCAAGAAATAGCACAACTCCGCTACGAAGGCCATACAGTTGCCGAAATCGCGAAACGCTTTGACTGCTCGACCAGAACGATCGAAAAACGTCTTGAATTGATCCGCAAGATCTGGAGTAAACACAAAAAGCCTGAACAGGCTGAACAAACCGATGCGGCCGATTCCCGTGCCGACGAATCCTAGACGCCGTCCTCGGGAAACTCGACCCTTGCACCAGCCGGTGTGCCTATCGTCATCCTTCACGAACTGCCTCCATCCTTCGGTTCAGGCCCAAGTGGCAAAGTGCGCATCCACGTCCGCAAGTTCCATCAGCCGCCCGTTGCGCAGCCATTTGTCATCCAGGGGGATCAGGTCCAGAAGGTCATCGCAATCACCCTGCAAGAACGGTTCTCCGAACAACCGCTCCTGCGGCGGTGCCGGTTGAGCCTCAGGCTGTCGCCAAGCGGACTGATCATGCTTCGATATCCACCCGGCGACCTGCCGGTCGACGGCATCCAGCGGCTGAAACGACGTGATGCGCTCGCCCGCGACGACAGCCGGAACCGAGTCCAGCATCATCGGTCTGCTGGCCATCACGGTTTCGGAGGATTCCCAGTCCATCGGCTCGCCTTCTCCCATGGCAGCCGGCGACGCTTGGCCGTCACTATGCTGGTTTAGGTAGTTGACTACCAGCAGCGCGTCCAGAGCGCTCAGCACGCCGTCCTTGCTGACGTCCAGGCGGTGCAGGTGCTGGTTGTCCGCCGAGAGCGGCGGTAGTTGTCGCGGGCCATGGCGATTGATCTCGTTGATGATCATCAGCACGTCCAGCGGCGATACGACGCCGTCGCCATTGACGTCGAAAGAATGGTCCGTGCGTCCCACATACATCCCGTTGCCGAACGTGGTCACCCAGATCTCGTTGATGTCGTACGGGTTGTGGAAGACGCGGGTGGGATGAGCGAACGGGAACGAGTCGACTCGGGTAAACGTAGGGTTGGCTGCGGTGGCGTTGGCCGTATACCACAGTCCCTGCCCCGCCGTGGTGTAAACCATCACGTCGCGGTCCGTGGGAC
>REEF01000059.1 GCA_007695205.1 Planctomycetaceae bacterium | reverse complement strand
TTCCGATCGGGGTGGCCAAGATCGATATCACGCCCGAGACACCCGTTCGAATGTACGGGTACGCGGCGCGGACCACCGAGTCGGAAGGGATCGCCGGGCGGTTGTACGCGTCGGCGATGGCCATCGGCGATGACGACGGCGAAGGCCCCGCCGTGTTGTTGACGGTGGACTGTGGCGCTGTGCCGCGTGAATTGACCGAGTCGGTTTTGCAGAGGATTCAATCCACGCACCCCTTGAAGCCCGAACGTTTCCAGTTGTGCCATTCGCATAACCACTCGGGCCCCAACCTCCGGTGGCAATCTGGGATCGAGGGCCAGCAGCGCCAGCGTCTGGTCCAATACGCGGAATGGTTGACCGACCGCTTGGAACAGGTCGTGCGGGAGGCCTTGGACTCGCGTCAGCCCGCACGGCTGGCTTGGACGCAAGGAAGCGTCGGTTTCGCGGCCAATCGCCGCGTGCTGAAAGACGGGAAATGGGTCGGGTTCGGAGCGGTCCCGGAGGGTGCCGTCGATCATAGCCTGCCGCTGCTGTGCGTAACGGACACCGAGGGAAATCGGTTGGCGGTGGTCGTCAATTACGCCTGTCATGCAACCACGTTGCGCGGGAATTTCCGTCAGATCCACGGGGACTGGGTGACGTGCGCCCAAGAGGCCATCCAGGCGGACTTTCCGGGAACGATCGCTATGGTGACCATCGGTTGCGGTGCAGACGCGGACCCACATCCTCATGGCACCGTCCAGCTCTGCGAGCAGCACGGGCGGGCCGTGGCCGATGAAGTCAAACGGCTCTTGGACGGCTCGCTGCGCCCGATTTCCGGAGCGATCACCGCGCGAACGACCACGCTGGAGATCCCGTTCCAGCCGGCACCGTCGGCCGAAGAACAGGAGCGGTTGGCGAAGACCTCCTACGCGGTTAAGCGGCTGATGAGTCAGCAGCAGCGGGGCGAGCAGCCGCCGGAGTCGCGGTCTTTTCACATCGCTACCTGGACGTTCGGCGACGATTTGGCCATGGTGTTCTTTTCGGACGAAGTCGTTGTCGACTATGCCTTGCGTCTGAAACGCGAGTTCGATGCGGACCGCTTGTGGGTGACCGCCTACGCGGGTGATGTCTCCGGATACATTGTGTCCGAACGTCTGTTATCCGAAGGTGGCTATGAAGTGAACAATTCGTTGAGTCACGTGGTCACCTACGGCCAACCACACCTTTTGCGTCCGGCCATGGAGGACCGAGTCATGCAAGCCCTCCACTCTCTTTTGCCCGAGACTTTTCGAGCTGACGACACAACCACACGCTGATCACCGATTCAGCGGAACGCTGCCGCTGCAGCGATGAACCATCGTTTTGTCGATCCTTCGGCAATGGAGGGAGTATATGGACAGTAGCGAGAAAACCACCCAAGAATCCGGCCTGGGTACACGCCCTTGGCAAGCGTTGCGAGAAGTCGTCAACCGAGGCTCCGCCGAACAGCTACAGCAGTTTTTGGACGACCTACCAGCGGGAGAAATGGCTCGCGCGGTGAGCCGCTTGGACGACGGCGACCAGATCAAGCTGATGATCCGTCTGCGCCCCGAGATGGCTGCCGAGTTGGTCGACGGGGTCTCGGAAGCACAGGCTGTCGAGCTATTGGAGTTGCTGCCCGTTCGGGATGTCGCTGCGATTCTGCAAGAATTGGAGAGCGATGAACGAGCCGATATCTTGTCGGAATTGGACGAAGATGACCTCGAAGCCATTCTGGCGGCCATGGATCCCGACAAGGCGGCCAACGCCCGCCGCCTGGCAGAATATCTTCCGGAGACGGCCGGTGGTCTGATGATCACCGAACTGTTGTGTTACCGGGACGATCTGACCGTGCAGGATGTGCTGGACGATCTGCGACAGGGTGCCGAACGATACTCCGATTACGATGTGCAATACGCTTATGTCGTCCAACGTTCCTCGGTCAAGGACGACTCACCCACTGCAGCCTCCAGCGCGGGCGACTTCGGCCGCCTGGTCGGAGTCCTGCGGCTTCGCGATCTGGTGCTCAGTTCCGCCGAAAAACGCATCGCCGACGTGGCGATTCGGGAAACCTTGGCGGTCGGCACGCACGCGACGTTGGACGAACTGGCAGCTTTCTTCGATCGGTATCATTTCTTCGGTGTTCCGGTCGTCGATGCGGAAAATCGTCTGGTGGGGGTGGTTCGGCGTCACGACGTGGAAGAGGCTTTAGCCGACCGCGCGGACGATGATAACTTGAAATTATTGGGGATCATCGCCGGTGAAGAACTGCGAACGATGCCCTTGAGCTTACGTGCGGGGCGGCGGTTGGCCTGGTTGATTCCCAACATCATGTTGAACGTGATCGCGATCAGCGTCATCGCCTATTACGAGGCCACAGTGGCTCAGGTGGTCGCTCTGGCCATTCTCCTGCCACTGATCTCGGATATGGGCGGAAACGCCGGGGTGCAAGCCCTGGCGGTCAGCATCCGAGAAATGAACCTAGGGCTGCTGCGACCGCACGAGTTGATGTGGGTGACCCTGAAGGAAAGTTCCGTCGGCCTGCTGAACGGCGTGGTCCTGGGCCTGCTGGTCGCCATCGGAAGCTGGATCTGGCAACAGAACCTGTATCTGGGACTGGTCGTGGGCGTCGCCATGCTGCTCAACACCTTGATCGCCACGACCGTCGGGGGCCTCATGCCGCTGGTAATGAAACGGATGAACATCGATCCCGCCTTAGCGTCCGGGCCGATCCTGACGACGATCACCGACATGACCGGCTTCTTCTTCGTCCTGAGCCTAGCCACCCTGGTTCTCGCGCAACTGGTCGGCGGCGGTCCGTAGCCGCCAGGACGCTGATCAATTCGGCATGGAACGATGGGGCGCGACGCTGGAGTTCACGATTTATCGTGCCGGTGCACGTGAGCCGAGCCCGGGACACGATGAATCGTGAACTCCAACCTCCGGAACCGGCTGC
>REEF01000060.1 GCA_007695205.1 Planctomycetaceae bacterium | reverse complement strand
AAATGGAGGCCATGCAGACCCGAGTCTTCGGCGCCCCGCGCGCCGATCTGGCCGACGGTGCCCGCGACTGGTTCAGAGTTCTGTCCCAACGCTGGCATCCGGTCAGAAAGATCGAACCGCAAGAAATCCAGCGGGCCACCATCGAGCAGCCCGACAATATTCTACCGCTGATCGAGGGCTGGCGCCGCGCCATCGGCGAAATGGATCCCGCCGCCTGGACCAGGCCCGGCCGCGAGCCCGCCGGGGAATGGAAGGATGTGCGCCTTGGCAGCTTTCTCACCATGGAACTGCCGGATGACGCCCTGGCCCGCTTCCGCAAGGAAGTCGAATTGCCGCCGAACTGGCGCAACCTGGACATCCGCTTGGTCTTTGACGCTGGAGCAAGGTTCGGCATCAACGCGAGCGGTCGGCTCTGGATCAACGGCGAGCCGGTCGCGATCGGCCAGCCGATCCGACTAACGGAACCACCATTCAACCCTCTCCGAATCGCGCTGACCCCGGAACAGACGGCGAGCGGCCGACTGGTCATCGCCCTGGAGGTCGACGGGCGTCCAGCCGGCAATCCCGCACGGCCCAAGGGTGTGTCAGGCTCATTTTTCCTCGAAGCCCGTCCGCGCCCGCTGCGGACCATGCCGCTTGATACCTGGAGCGCCGCCAGCGACATCAATGTCTTGGCGCCCGCAACGGTAGACACTATGGCGGCCAAGCCTCTCTATCTCGAGACCCGCTTCACCCTGCCGGCCCAATGGCCTGCCAAGCGGCTGTGGCTCGTATCCTCCGATCAGAATCAGGTGTTGAGAAGGCTCATCATCAACAACTATCATGTTGCAGAGAGGGCCGGCAGACGATTCTATGATGAACTCAAACTGACCGAACTCGACATCAGCGGCCTGGTCACGCACGACGGCGAAAACGTCCTGCGCTGGGTGCCGGACGCGCGTGCCCCGGAACTCCCGAAGCTGAACCTGCTGTGGACGGAGTGAAGACACAGAAGCGGAGCCACACATGAAACACTTAGAGAAAGCCACGGTTCCCATTCACCCCCCAACAAAAGAGCGAGCCATGCTCACACCATTCAGCCAGCCTACAACCCTTCACACAAAAGGACGAGCCATGCTGACCACACGAAACAACACCTGGAAGCGGATCGCCTTGGGCTTGCTGGCCCTGGCGGTCATCGCCCCTCAATCCCTGCTGATGGCCGCCAATCCGAACATCCCGGAACTCCCCGAGCTGAACTGGGAGCAGCGTTCGGATTGGCTCAATGTCAAGACAGGCATGGCTGATATCGGCCCGGCGGCGGTCGGTGACGGGGTCGCGGACGATACCGCGGCGCTGCAGGCGGCCTTTGACAGGGTAGCCCAGCCGGACAGTGCTTTCAGCACCGTGTACCTGCCGCCTGGCACATACCGCATCACGAGGGAAATCAATCCCAGACGGGTGGACAAGGGCGCAACGTCGATGCACATCCGTGGTCATGGACGACACAGCCGGGTCGTGTGGGACGGTCCCGAAGGCGGGACGATGATCATCATTCGCAGTTTTGGCTTGTCCACCTACATCGGGACCGTCTGGGACGGACGGGGGAAGGCGGCGCGGGGATTCATGCACGACGGCGGGAACGAGACCAAGGTGAAGCATGAGCACCAGGCGTTCATGAACTGCACGGAGCAGGGCTCGGGCACCACCGAAGGTCCCAGGCCCGGTACTGGTGGAACGGATTATCTGGAAGGCTCCGAGTGGCGCAATTGCCTGTTCATCAACAACGGCAAGGGCTTGGCGTTCTGGCATTACAACGACTACATCTTCACTATCGACGGATGCGAGTTCCATGACAACGGCTACGGGGTCTGGATTCGGCGCGGGAACGCCTACGTCCGCAACAGCCACTTCCGGCGCAGCACCCAGGCGGATATCGCGAACCCCAGCGCCCTCCACGGTTGCTCGGTGCGTCGCTGCACCTCCGTGGGATCCAACGCATTCTTGCATGACAGCGGGCATGAAATGACCGTTCAAGACTGCCACGTGTCCGGCTGGACCAACCCAGACGGCGCCATCATTTGCGGTGGCCAACCCATGCTCCTATTCGACTGTGTCTTCACCAATGCGCCCTCGGCAAATCCCCCTATACGCCTGAGCCCGAACCGTCCCAAGTCGGTCGTGCATTCCAACAACCAAACGAGTACGCGCGCGCTTTTCAGCGGCTCGACGGAAAACGTGGTCGAGGTTCCCAAGGGTCAGCGCGGGGGCTCGGTCAGTTCGGCGCGGCAGAGCTTCTTCAAAAGCGAAGTGGCCATCCCCACCAGGGTGTTCGACGCGAAGCGGGACTTTGGCGCCCGTGGGGACGGCCGGGGCGACGACTCCGACGCGATCCAGCGCACCATCGATGCCGCGCGCCAGCATGGCCGGGGAGGAATCGCGTATCTGCCACGCGGCGACTACCGGGTCAGCAGGACCATCAATATCAGCGGCCGGGACTACTACGTGGGCGGTGCGGGCACCGGTAGCACACGCATTACTTGGGGTGGCGACAACGTTGGCCCCGTCTTCCTCGTCTCTGACCCGCGGAACGTGACGATGGAGTACCTACGTTTCCAATTCAACCACGGTCCCGCCACGCTCGTGGCGATTCGTCAGGTGAGCACCGTCCGGCAACCCTCCCGCATGCACTATGAACACGTGGGCACGAACACTAACGGTGGCAACCCTAATCCCCACACCTTCACGGGGCCCGGCGGCTTCGAGGCCGTGGGCCTGTCGAAGGACTCCGTCCTGACGGCCTACTGTTTTTTTAACTACGGAGGGGGATTATCCTTCGACAACTGCTCCAGCGCACGCATACTCCTCAGCCATGTCGGCTCACACAGCTATGGCGTGCTTCGAGTCAGGGGCACGCAGAGCGACCGATCTGGCTTCTTTGGCGTGCTCACCGGCCATACCCGATACCGGATCGA
>REEF01000699.1 GCA_007695205.1 Planctomycetaceae bacterium | reverse complement strand
GGTCAAGCCGGATCAGGTCAAGCCGGATCAGGTCAAGCCGGACCAGGTCAAACCCGACCAGGTCAAGCCCGATCAGGTCAAGCCCGATCAGGTCAAAGTCTATGATGTCAAACCGGACCAGGTCAAATGTCATGGCCATGTTTGCCATCATCATCACCCGCGTCCGCGTTTGCGGTTGCTTCGCAGGTGACATTGCTTGTCACTGAATTATGGAAGTGATGCCCTCCGCTCCCAGTAGCGGAGGGCTTCTCTTCCTTCTTTGCGTGCGCACTTGTTTCCGATCTTTTTGGGCGATCGCGGTGCGCGCTGGTATTCCAAGATTTCATCCGAATTTGATCAGGGGGGCCTGTCATGTCCGGGAATTTGCTCCGTTTCGTCGTATTGTTATTGTTTGTTCTGCCCGTGGTGCCTGTCGATTGGTCGGTTGGCACGGCGGTGGCCAATCCGTTTGACAGCAATGTCTTGCCGCGAACGGTTGGCGATCAGGTGGTGCAGAGCGAAAGGGACGAGCAGGAAGCTCTGTTCAATTATTATTTTTTCGACCGCGACTTACAGTACGCGACGCGTCTGGAAGATCTGCCGGAGCAGGCAGCGGTACCGGCTTGGCGAACACCCTACTCGGCGGCCATCCACCCGCAGGTCAGTGGCGGGTTGAGCAGTGCTGGTAGTGGCCGTCCGGTCGGCCTATTTCGGGCTCGACGTGGGAGAACTGCCTCGGGTGGTTCTTCGGTGCTGGCCACTTACGACCGGGCCTTCAATGGCGGTCGAGACTTGGCCGACGGTTGGGAGACTCGGCGTCTGATGAGGCCCACCGCCGCCTTGTTGCCCGCTCGGCGCTTGCAAAACAATTCGGAACCGTGGGAAGGCTACTGCAGCGGGTTTGCGGCGTCGACGATCAGGCACCCGGAACCGATACGATCGGTCGATGCGGGCCTGGTCGGCGGCACGCCGGGAGTAGTGTTGCAGCCTTCGGACATCAAGGCGTTGTTGAGCTGCATTTACAACCGGACGACGTCGGACAGTTTCTTGTTTCTCGCACCCCCGTCAGCTCGGGATGGCGGTCCGAACATGGGAACGTTCCACCTGACTCTGGCAAACTATGTCGGCCAAGCCGGATACCCCGTCGGGATCGATCGGGCCAAGGGGCAGGTGTCGTGGAACAATCCCATCTATGCTTACAAGGTCGATTCGATCCGCGATGCAGGGTCGGATTCGGAGCATCAATTCAAGGATGTTCAGACCACGGTGACGTACACCTATTACGGCAGCGACACGCATCGGCAAACCGATGTGGAGTCCGAGGAGTTGGTCGGCAATCGGAGGCAATCGATGACATTCCGGTATCGCCTGGCCTTGGACGAACAGGGGCATATCGTCGGCGGGCGGGCTCAGAGTAGCAGCGGGCATTTCCTCTGGATTCCTCTTTACGCAGTACAAGCCCGGTCCGACGGAACGGCACCAGGCAATCCCTATGTGGATGTTAAGAAGGTCATCGCCCTGGCGCGCGCTTCCGCGTTGCCCGAGTTGCAGGCGCGATTTGACCGGAAGGTGATCGGCCCGGAGGTCGATCCCGCTGTGTTGCCGGATCCAGACACGATGGATGATCCGGAAGACTGATCTGTGAACCTCTTGTAACGGATTGAAGGTAAAGATGCGTATGATTAGACACCAGAAAGTTCTGCTCCTGCTGCTCGCAGGAATCTTCACGCTGGTCTCGGTGGCCGAGGTGGCGGAAGCTTGGCCATGGCGCCGCCGAGTTTCGCGTGTACGCGGATCCTCGGGGCCTGTGCAAGTCGCTCCGAAAGCCGATGGCGAAGCCGCCGGGTTGCAACGACTCCGCGTTTTCTACAACTATCAGTTGGCCAGCGGCGACGATGTCGCGTTTGCTGACCGCATCCGCGTGTTCCTGCGAGTTCAAGAGCCCCGCGTGCTGGAAGCAGCCAAACCGGTGGTGGCGGAAGTGAAAATCACGGACCTGAGCGATCATGAATCGACTCGGGTGAGATTTATCCCGGTCAAGTTCACCGAAGATCCGCAGGACGGCGAAAAGCTGGCGGTGTTCGATGTGACGAATTACAACGAGCAATCGCCGATCGTCCAGCCTGCCAAGGTCTATCGGATCTATGTCAACCTGCATGGCAAGGCGGACGAGTATGGGTCGGACACCGCGTTGGGGCACGTGCCTTCGCCCTACTACGTGGCGACTTCCGGCGAAACTCGCCTGGACCGTGCTCGCCGACACGTGGCGATGCGAACTTTCCGCGAATTCTATCACAAAGAACGTGGCTGGCGGTACGCCGAACAGTATCGGATGGATTGCCACGCCTTCTACCTCTGGGCTACCGGCTCCAGCACGGTCGGTGCGCACAATGGAACCGCCAATCTAGGACGGCTGTTCGGTGGTAGGACGCCGTACCGAAACGGCAGCAATATCTCGCAACTGGCAGCACAAGCCGGGATCCATGGCGACTACGTACGGATCCCCGGCCACACCTTCATGCTGTTGGCCTACGATGCCAAACTAGGGCAGGTGTGGACGATCGAGGGGAATTTTGGTCGGACGATCGAGGTTGCCATGCGTCCCCCGGGATCCGGCTGGACGGTCGGACATCTGGACGAACAGCACGTTCGTTCGGATCTGTTCGAAGTCGCATCCCAGGAGGCCAGCACCACCTTCTATCAGGTATCGACGGAAGAACCGCCCGCCGATTCGCTGTAGCCCCGGCTGATGGCCCCCGCTGGTTTCCTTCCAGCCCGTCGCAGCAGAATTCTCTGCCGCGACGGGCTTTTTTGTAGCGCCGATAGGTGCCACCCACCATTCACACCATTCATGGTCGGGAAAATGGGGCGGAACCGTCCGCAACCCAAAAGTAGCACGGATGGCAAAATCGGGGCACGGTCGAGCATCGAGGTCATCCGGCTGTGGGAAATCCCTGCCGAGCAGTTACTTCGCTGT
>REEF01000061.1 GCA_007695205.1 Planctomycetaceae bacterium | reverse complement strand
CCTGGGATCGTCGATGGCCGTGTGATCCAGCCGCAACGAGAATTGCCCGTTTTACACACCACCGACGTGCTCGTGATCGGCGGCGGCTCGGCGGGCGTGTGTGCGGCGATTGCGGCCAAGCGGGCCGGCGCCGATGTGTGTCTGGTGGAACGGTACGGACACTTTGGCGGCCTTTGGACGGGCGGGCTGGTGTTGTTGATCCTGGGCCATATCGTCACGGGGGGCAAGCAGGTCTGCCAAGGCATCGGCGAGGAGATGATGCGGCGGCTGGACAAGATGGACGGCGCGATCGTCAACCGGCGGCGAGGAGCGAATCCGACGGTCGATGCGGAAGCGACCAAGTACCTGATGGTCGAGATGGTCGACGAGGCCAAGATCGACGTGTTCCTGCACTGCTGGGGTGTCGATGCGATCATGGAAGGCGACGCGGTGCGCGGTGCGGTGTTCGAGAGCAAATCAGGACGCCAGGCGATCTTGGCCAAAGTGGTTATCGATGCCACCGGCGACGGCGATCTATTCGCGGCAGCGGGCGCCGAATTCGAACACCGCTCGCATAACGTCGGGTTGGTCACGCGGATCGCCAACTTGGACCGAGTGGATGCCGATCGGGCCAAGCTTTCGCCCAAGCCGCGTCCTTTGGGCGGCGTGACCCCCGTGCCCGGGGTGAATTGGGTCAACATGCGAGGCCCGGAGGTCGATGGGCTGTGCGTGGCCACGCTGACTCGGATGGAACTGAACCATCGCAAGTTCATTTGGCAGAACATCCAACGCACGCGGAAAGTTCCTGGCTACGAACAGGTCTATCTGACCGAAACCGCGCCGCAGTTGGGAGTTCGGATCACGCGCGTGCTGCACGGCCTGCACACGCTGACTCGCGAGGACCTGCGGGCGGGAAAACGTTTTCCCGATGTCGTGGGCGTCGGCGGTTCGGAGAATGGCCAGCACGACGAGTGGCAGATCCCCTACGGATCGCTGCTGCCGCGGACGGTCGACAATGTGTTGGCGTCCGGTCGGTGCATTGACGCCGAGATGCGGATGGCGGACCTGGTGCGTCTGATTCCCAACTGCTTTGTCACCGGGCATGCTGCGGGGGCTGCAGCGGCCGTGTGCGCTGCTGATGATTGCATGCCGCGCGAGGTCGAAGTGGCCAAGGTGCAGAAACTGTTGCGGGAGCAGGACGCGTACCTGGGTTGAATCGATGAAAGCAGTGCGCTGGAATGGTTCGTCCGTTCGCTGGGGCGTGCGGATCGTCTGCCTGCTGGCAGCGATTGGGTTGTTAGCATCCTGGGCGGCTGGGACCAACGGTCTGGTCGTGGTTCCCTCGTTCAGCCCGCTGGTTGCGGCTTCTGCCGTGCTGGCCACGTGGACGATCCCGGCCATGGTGTGGATCGGGCTGTTGGTGGGCTTGGTCGCGCTGGTCCGCCACCGCTGGTTCTGCCGCTGGGCGTGTCCTACGGGGCTGGGCGCTGATAGCGCCAGCCGTCTGGGACGCCGTTGCGGTCGGCCTTATGCTCGGGGCCCAGCGATTGGGCAGTGGATCGCCCTGCTGACTTTGGGCGGCGCGTGCTTGGGCTACCCGATGCTGTTGTGGATGGACCCGCTGGCGTTGCTGGCCAGTGTTTTCCGGATGAGCGATCCGACGTGGGACGCCGTCTGGTGGCTGGCTGTGGCCGGTGTGCCGCTGGTGGTGTTGATCAGTTTTCTGTGGCCGAATCTGTGGTGCGGACACGTCTGCCCGCTGGGCGGCTTGCAGGATCTGTTGGCTCAACCCCAACGCGGGTGGAACCGTTCTCGCCGCCTCGATCCGCCAGCAGTCCGCAGTCCGAGTCACCGGATCGCTCGACGCACGGTCCTGGGACTGTCGCTGGGCGCCGTCTGGGCGTCGTTGGCTGGGAACGTGCGCGGTCGAGTTCCCACGCCATTGCGGCCGCCGGGCGCGGTCGATGACCCGGATTTTTTGGGTCTATGTCTGCGTTGCGGCAATTGTTCGCGTGTGTGTCCCACGCACATCATTCATCCCGATGGCATGGAACGCGGCTTGGCCGGCCTGCTGGCGCCGGTTATCCGATTCGACAGCGATTACTGCCGCGCCGATTGTGTTGCCTGTACCGAAGTCTGTCCCAGCGGCGCGCTATTGCGCCGGACGCTGGAAGATAAGCTGCAGGCACGCATCGGAATCCCGCGAGTCGACATCGACCTGTGCTGGTTGAGCGACGGACGCGAATGCTCGATCTGCCGCAACGAGTGCCCCTACGAGGCGATCCGGTACGAATTCTGCGAGATCGAGTACACAACCGAGCCACGCGTCGACCTGGACCGCTGCAACGGTTGCGGCGCGTGTGAAGTCGCCTGTCCCACCGTACCGCACAAGGCCATCGTGATTCATCCCGCTTTGAGTTGCGACTTGCACACCTCGACGAACCCGAGCCAGGCGTTTTCGTCGCGCGCCGTTTTGAAGGCGTCGCCCTGGTCCAGCCACAGCAACAGATCGCGGATGGGATCGCCATCCGAGAACAGCGTGTTGAAATAGTCTCGGTCCAAATGTTTTCCCGCCAGCCGGTCCGGCTCTTCGTCCAGCAGGACATACAGGGCCAGTTGCATCGCACGCTGGGGCTCCTTGCCCCAGTCTTTTTGCCGCTTGATCTTGGGCCTCGCTCGCAGCACCCGGGCGTCTTTCGTTTTGATGGCGAGCACGGTCAAGAACGGGCGGATGTTCAGCCGTACGCCGTCGATCTTGGCTGCCTCGTCCTGTTTCTGCCGTGCGATCCAATCGCCCAGGTAGCAGGCATGCACACCAACCCATCCTCGTCCGCCGACGGTAGCAGTTCATCACAGCGCCGAACCAACGCCCGCGCCCGGTCGCTCAGCCGCCTTCCCCCTTCCGCCGCCTTCCGCCTTCCGCCTTCCGCCTGCTCTTCCGTTTCCGCCGGCCAGCGGTAGCTCAGCAACCGGGCGA
>REEF01000493.1 GCA_007695205.1 Planctomycetaceae bacterium | reverse complement strand
GTGCCTCCCCACCACTCGACTCCAGATCTGCACGGCACTGTAGCCATCGTCGTTGGCACACTCATGGTCTCGTTCTTGATGACTCTGCTCTTCGGCCACCACGCCCATTGGCCGGCGATCGTCCTCGGGATTATCGTCGGTTTGACGGCCGTCCGCGCGATCCACGGCTGAAAGTTCGCGCCGATCCGAACGCCGAAGATCGGCGACTAGTTCCGGCCGCTCCGCCCACGCACGCTCAGTGTGTTGGGCGGGGCGGGGACCGGGGCGAGCCACTGCCGTGTTTTCGGGACGATGATTCTTTTTTTCTTTAGCCATCAGGCGATCGCAGGTGCAGGTGAACGGTTTGTCCTGCGGCACGTTCGGCCCACGCTGCGCTGACACAAGTCGGGGCTTTTGCCCAGCTATTTCCAGCCGTCAAGGTTTCAAGGGATTGGAACCTGCTTTCGGCGATCAGCAAGCTGATGCGAAGTGGCAAGTATGCCCCAGGTCCGGTTCGCAAAACCGAGATCCCCAAGGACCGCAACGACCCCAGTCGCGGCACACGGACGCTGACGTTGCTGAACATCGAAGATCGCGTTGTGCGGCGAGTGCTCGTCGACATTTTGCAGCCGCTGCTGGACCCGCTGTTCGGTGAGAACATCTTAGGTTTCCGCCCAGGCCGCGATCGCGTGCATGCCTTGGCGCTGGCCCGGCGTTTGGCCGCGGACGGCGAGCGTCACGTCTGGATCACCGAAGATGTGCGGAACGCTTTTGACAATGTCCCGTGCGGCCCGCTGATGGACGCGGTCGCCAAGTACGTCCCGTCGCCGGAATTGGTCGCGCTGATCGAGCGGATCGTGCGCAACGACGACCCCAAACGCGGGATACCGCAGGGCGGACCGCTGAGCCCGCTCTTGCTGAACCTGTACTTTTGCGATCACTTGGAACGTCAGTGGAAAAATAAAGGCTTGGCCGAAGTGCCCATCGTCCGAGTCGCGGACGATCTGCTGTTGCTCTGCCGCTCGCCGGAAGAGGCGCAAGCGGCTTGGGGCAAGCTGAACAGCCTGCTACAGATGGCCGGCCTAACGCTGAAGCACGGGGCGGGGAAATCGATCGTGGACCTGTCGCAGGGCAAGTCGGCCGACTGGCTGGGTTATCGCGTCTGGCTCGGCAAAGACAGTCTGGAAGCGAAAATCGCGAAACGGTCCTGGCGACGTCTGCGGAACCACTTCGAAATGGCACATGAAAAGCCCGACTCACCGCTCCGAGCGATCGACACGGTCAACGGTTGGATCGATCAACTCGGGCCAGTCTACGAGCACGTGAACCGCAGTCGCGAGTGTGCCCGCATCGAAAAGCTGGCCGCCGAGTACGGATTCGACGAGATTCCGTGTCGATCAGCCCTTCGGTTCCGTTGGTTGCAAGCTCACATGCGGTGGAAAAGGTTGACGGGCTGTCCTGTCCAGATCGTGCAGGAGAAATTCCGCAAGAACACATGGAAGCCGCCTGCGATTGGACTCTGCGTCGACGCCGCGTGGAATCCGAAGAAGCAGATGCTGGAGTATCGGGGTGTCTGGCTGCACGACGGCAGCGAGGCGTTTTCAGTTGGTCCGCTCAAGTCGGGAAGCAACAATCTGGGCGAGTTCCTGGCGATCGTTCACGCCCTTCGCTACCTGAAGATCAAGGGCATCGAGTGCCCTGTCTACAGCGACAGCCAGACGGCACTGACCTGGTTGCGGAAGCGTCACGTGCGGTCCCCTGCCGCCAGTCTGGGCAATTTGACGACGAAGATGTACGTTCGGCTCACCAAAGCGTTGCGGTGGCTGGAGCGGAACCAGCCAGCGAACCCTGTAAGAAAGTGGGACACGGGACTCTGGGGCGAGATCCCGGCTGATTACGGGCGGAAGTAGGCCAATGAACGTGCCGAGTGCCGAATGACGCTGGGGTCCTCGGATCATGGCCTGCCATGTTCGACAGGTCGGCACGGCCAGGGCCTTTCGGCACCTACCCGGCATCCCGAACTTCGGAACGGGTCTGCGGACGCTGACGCATGGCTTTTCACAGCACGGGAACTCTCAGGAAGAATGGCACCAACACAGGGCGACAGATTCCCCAGTAGAGTGCAACGAGGAAGGATTCCTGAAGCTTCAGGCTTCCTGGGCTTGACCCTTTGCCGTCACAATCGTATCACCAATCGTATCACCGACCGTATCACGGCAGTTGCGGGGCAAATCGTATCACAAAGAAAGCCTCGTAAGTCGTTGACTCACAAGGCTTTAGGAAGTCGGGGCGACTAGATTTGAACTAGCGACCTCTGCGTCCCGAACGCAGCGCTCTAGCCAGGCTGAGCTACGCCCCGTGCTGGTTGATGTTGGCCTTATCTTAATCGATTCCATGGTGGGGTCAACGGCACCATGGGCACGATTCTTTGGTCTGTTTCGGATGTCGGTGGATTTGAATCGAGTCTCAGTGGGTGATTTCCGCGATTTCTATACAAACGCGACCTTTTTTTCCAGACACCTTGGCAGTAGACTCGGTTCGTGATGGCAAAAAATCGTCGCTCAAAACGTGGTGCTAATCAGCAGGCCAAGCGGCCAGATGCCGCTTCGGCCGATAGTAGATCACTGCAAAAGCCAGATCTGGGGTCTAAGGACCAGTCTAATCCCCCTGGTAGAGGTGGTGTTGCTCGGAAAAATAATCAAGGGGCGGCGGCTTCGATGCGAGCGGACCAGGCGGAACGTTTTCGACGGGTCGGTTTGGGCTGTTTGACCGCGTTGCTGGTCGCGGCGCCGTTGATCCCCAGCGAATCGCTGGGAGAAATCGCGACCGGTTCTGTCCTCACGCTGGCCGCCGTGACGCTGGCCGCCGCTTCGCTGGCCGGATGCATTCTGTTCAGGAAACGGTCTTTGCGGCTAGACTGGCCCGACCTGTTGGTGGTTTTGCTTTTGGCCGTCGTGGTCGTCAGCGCTTGGTGGATGGCGGGCGTGGGCAATGTTCGGGCGACGATCAATGCGGCGTGGCAGTGGGTGAATTTCGGGTTGCTCTATCTGCTGGCCCGGCAGTTGGTGGTAACCGGGGTCGAGCGACGGGCGCTGTGTCTGGTAATGATCGCCTTGGCAACAGGCTTGTCGGCCCTGGCCGCTCACCAAGTCTTCGTCACGATGCCTCGATTGGTCGCCAGGTATCACGAAGATCCCGAGACGGTCTTACGAGAAGCTGGCGTCGAAGCCGCGGCGGATTCGCCGGAACGACGTTTGTTCCGAGACCGGCTGGAGAGCATCCAGCCGACGGCGACCTTTGCGCTGACCAATTCGTTGGCCGGATTCGTCACCCCGTGGCTGATCTTGACCGTGGGCGTGGCTGGTCAGTTGTGGCAGGGGTGTCCGGAACGCAAGAAGCAGTGGATCATGTCCCTGCTCTGCTGCTTGGCGCTGGGCTTCTGCATCCTGCTGACTCGCAGCCGAACGGCAACACTGGCAAGTATCCTGGGGCTGGTCACTTTGGGTTGGTGGCATTTTCGCGCGACGCATCGATGGGACTGGCGAGTTCTGACGGCCGTTTTGTTGTTGTTCCTTTTGCTGGTCCTCGGGGTTACTGTCGCCGGCGTCTTCGATTGGTTGGTCGTCATCGAGGCTCCCAAGTCGCTGTTGTATCGCGTGGAGTATTGGCAATCGACCTTGGCGATGATCGCCGATTATCCCTGGCTGGGTTGCGGTCCGGGGAATTTCCAGCAGTACTATCCGTTTTACAAGTTACCCGAGGCCAGTGAGACAATCGCCGATCCCCACAATTTCCTGCTGGAGGTTTGGTCCACCATCGGCACACCGGGCATGCTGATCTTCGTGGCATTCCTAACACTGGTGGTCTACCGATCTGTTTCGATGGGGTCGTCCACCGGGCCCACCGAGATGGAACATGGCTCAACGGAGCCCACCTGCAGGGCGATCTGGATCGGCGGACTGACCGGTGCCTTGGCTTCCTGGCCGATCGGTATGGCGGTCGGTTTTCCTCCCTCGTTGGACCTGTTCTGGTTGGGCCTGCCGATCAGTCTGGTGGTAATCGTCGGTTTGAGACCCTGGTGCATCGGCGGTCGATTGCCCCATGGGCTATTATTGATCGCGATGATCGTTTTGCTGGTCAATCTGAGTGCTGCAGGCGGGATCGGGTTCGGCGGGGTGGCTACCAGTTTCTGGCTGCTGGCCGCACTGATCGTCAATGACTCGCCGCACGGCCATCGATCGATCCATGTGGGACGCCACGGGATGATCACGCTGGCCGCTTTGGGGCTGGTCGTGCTGGCAGCCTGCCATCAGACACTTTATTCTCCCGTGCTGACCTCGCAGACCAAGATCAATCAGGCGGTCGCCGCTGGTCACCAAGGGCGTCTGGAACGCGCGGAAACTTTATTGAAACAGGCCATCGCGGCGGACCGCTTCGCCAGCCAACCATGGTTTCATCTGGCCGGTGTTTATCATAGCCGACTGCTGTCCACCACGACTCCCGAAGCATCCGAGCTGCGTTCACGATTCGATGAAGCGATCCGGCAAGCCGAACGACGTAACGTTCGGTCTTTCGCACTTCAGCGGCAGGTAGGCGATTGGCATCTGGACCTGTACCGCCGTTTTCGGGATCCTGATTTACTAGAGATCGCCCTGCAAGCCTATCGACGATGGACCGAACTGTACCCAAATTCGAACATCGCTCACGCCCAACTGGCGTGGACTCACCATCTTGCCGGGAATCAAGACGACGCCGATCGGCATGCGGCACTGGCGCTTCGGCTGAACTCTTTAACCCCTCATCAAGAGCGGAAGCTGGGCGAACAGCAGATCCACGGCGGGGATCTGTTCGATGGCACCATGGCCAACGCTGAACAACGGATGCAAGATGTGCGTAAAAGCCTAAACCCTTAAGTAGCATTCCACTGGGAGAAATGAAGATCGATGAAAGTTGCGTTAACTGCAGTTGTCACGGTGTTAGCGGGCTTGGCTTGTGGTATCGGCACGGCGTTGAACGAAATTCGGTGGACGCCCAGTCAATTCGAGCCAGACAATAGGACCGCCGCGGCGGTGGGGATCGTTCTGGAAGATTCTGACCGCTTAGGGCCCAGGATCGAGGTGGAGGGTGGACTTGTCTTCGATTTCGGAACGGGGCAGCGAGACAGTAAGTTGGAGCATAGCTTTGTCGTACGCAATGTTGGGGACGAGCCATTAACTCTAACGACTGGGGCAACCAGTTGCAGTTGCTCGTTCAGCGAGTTGGAGACCGACAAGATCGCTCCAGGCGAGTCGACGGAAATCGCATTGAATTGGCATCTCACGACGGGCGGTGACGAGTATCGCCAAACGGCTGAGATCTATACCAATGATCCGCGTCAACCTGCCATCACCTTGATGGCCCAAGGGACTATCCTCGATTTGGTTCGATTGGAACCGCGTCAGTTGGTGCTGAGCAACGTTTCGGTGAACGAGGGATCGCAGGTTACGTTTACAATGTACGGCTTTCATTACCCCGATCTTGGGGTTCTCGAGCATCGTTTCGATAATCCTGAAACCGCAGAATTCTTCGAACTTGAATTCGTGGAACACGATTTGGGGCAAGTCGAAATGAACCCAGCTCCGACGGCAGCGTTGCGGGGGATTTTGACGGTAAAATCGGGGTTGCCTCTGGGAACGTTAAATCAGACAATTCATCTGAAGACCGATATCGAAGAGGCTCCTGAGTTGGAGCTGCCGATCAGTGGATCGGTCGTTGGCGACCTTTCGGTCGTCGGGGGCGGATTCTTTCGGCAGCAGAGCAATCTGCTGATTTTAGGACAGGTCGATGGCGAGAAAGGAACTGAGACCACGTTGCGAGTCCTGGTCAAGGGACCCTACCGGCAGGATGTGCAGCTAAAGGTCAAGGAGACGGACCCGTCTGATGTACTCGAAGTGCAACTCGGCGAAGCGGTGCCGATCAATAAGGGTTTGGTATACATGCATCCGCTGACCGTTTCGGTTCCTCGCGGTTCTCGTCCTGTCGCTCGAATGGGCTTTGATCGGGAAGATTACGGTCGCATCGTGATCGAAACTACCCATCCCGACACGCCGCTACTGACTCTGCGAGTTCGGTTTGCGGTGAAGTAGCTCGGGACCTACTTTTTTCCATAATGAGGAACGAAACCGTGACGAATCCCAGAATTCAAGCGGTGATCAACACTGCCTGGGCATGTTGTGCTGCAACATTGCTGTGCATTCTGACCGCTTGCGGAGGACCGGCTCAATCGAACGTCAGCGACGCGAGGGACGTGGCGTCAGGCGACCCGAGTGATGCCACGAAGCCGAGGGCGTCCGCTACGGCCAATGCGACGCCGGATGCGACGCCGGATGCCAACGGGGATGTCGATGCGGCAGCGGATGTCGATGCGATGCTGGCGGAGTTTCTGGAATCTGCGGCCGCGTCTGACGATGCCGCCTATCGTGAGCCTTTGTTCGTCGATTGGCCCGAGCCGGATTTCGTCTTGTTTGTGACCGGCCAGCAGCGCGGCTTTATCGAACCGTGCGGCTGCACGGGCTTGTCAAATGCAAAAGGTGGTCTGGTACGGCGGCACACGTTGACTCGCGAGTTGGCTGATCGGGGATGGCCGATCGTGCCGGTCGATGTGGGCAATCAGGTCCGTCGCTTTGGGCCTCAAGCGGAGATCAAGTACCAGGTCACCATCGAGGGACTCAAGCAGATGGGCTACCAGGCGATCGCATTCGGGCCTAACGATCTGCGGCTGTCGGTCGGTGGTTTAGCGGCCTTGACGATCGGCGAGGGCAGCAACGGATCGGAATTTGTCAGTGCGAACACGGCGATTTTCGCCCCCGAATTGACGCCGCGGTACCAGATCGTCGAAGCAGCAGGCCGCACGATCGGCATCACGGCGGTATTGGGCGAGGTCGAGCAGGCGAGGATCACCAGCGACGAGATCGTCAAGCAGTCGGCAGACGAGGCGTTACAATCGGTATGGCCCGAGTTGGCCGCAGCCGATTGTGATCTGTACGTCCTGCTGGCGCATACCTCGATCGACGAATCGATCCGCTTGGCCCAAGCGTTTCCCCACTTCGACGTGGTTGTGACGGCCGGTGGCGCTGACGAACCGCCTTTCCAGGCGGATCCGATTCCGGACACCAACAGCATCCTGGTCCAGGTCGGCGGTAAAGGAATGCACGTCAGCGTCGTTGGGTTCTTTGGTGACGACGACATGCGTCTGCGTTACCAACGCGTTCCTTTGGATGCACGGTTTGAAGATTCCCGAGAGATGTTGACGTTGCTGGCCTCGTATCAAGAGCAATTGAAGGTCCTGGGTTTGGAAGGGTTGGAGGTCCGCCCGATCCCGCACCCCAGCGGCGATTCGTTTGTCGGTTCGGAAGCGTGCATGAATTGCCACCAGCCGGAGTATGATATCTGGAAAAACACAGCGCATTCCTACGCGCTGGATTCGCTGGTCTATCCGGGCGAGCGGAGCGAGATCCCGCGTCACTTCGATCCGGAATGTATCAGTTGCCATGTGGTCGGGTGGAATCCCCAGATGCATTTCCCTTATGTTTCGGGCTACTCGTCGCTGGCCGATACTCCGCAGATGCAGCATGTGGGCTGCGAGACGTGTCACGGTCCCGGTGCGGGCCATGTCAACGCCGAAACGCTGCACGCCACCAACGATGAGCTGCTGAAGAAGTTCCGCGAGCGGGTCCGCTTGCCGCTGAACGAGGCGGAGAGGAAATGCATGGAATGCCACGATCTGGACAACAGCCCCGATTTCCATGCTCCCGGCGCTTTCGAGTACTATTGGGAGCAGGTGGAGCATTAGTGCGGGAGGTTCTTGCCCGCCTGTGCCGAACTGGCCGCGACCGGTTAGCCTGGATTTCCTCGCTCACGCTTCGGGTTACGAATCATCCGGGTCAGTCTTCCGCTGAGTGGACACCGACGGCCGCGCCGCCTCGGCGTTCGTCGGCGACTCCGACGTAGACGCCGCTTTGCGGGTCGACCCAGATGGAGTGCGCCGAGCCTTGCTGGCGAGTTTGCCGAACGACGTGCCCTAGATCTTCCAGGCCAGCGATGGCTTCGCCATAGACCGCATCCTGGCCTCGTTCCAGATCGAATCGATCGGGGAACCAGGCATGATGCTGCCGTGGCGCGGCGACTGCGGTGGGCAGATCCATCTGGAATTCGACCACATTCAGCACCATCTGCAGCACGGTGCTGATGATCGTCCGCCCCCCGGGACTGCCGGTGATCAGCAGGACGCGATCATCCTGTTTAACGATCATGGGGGTCATCGAGCTGAGCATGCGTTTGCGAGGTGCGATCACATTCGGCGGCGTGCCGATCCGGCCTTGCTGATCCGTGCGGCCTGGCACCCAATTGAAGTCGCCCATCTCGTTGTTCAGCACGAACCCCGCACCGGTGACAACGATCCGGGACCCCCAACTGGCTTCCAGCGTGTAGGTGTTGGCGACCGCCAATCCATCGGCATCGATGATGGAGAAGTGGGTCGTTTCGGGCGATTCTTCGACCATTTCAAACGGTTCGGCCAATTCCAGGCTGGGTGTCGCGCGGTCCACTTGGATCGAGGCAGCCAGTTCGCGGGCATACTGTTTATCGATCAAATGCGTCGGGATCGGCACGAAATCGGGATCGCCCAAGTGCAAAGCTCGATCTCGAAACGCCCGTCGTTGTGCTTCGGCGATCAGGTGTAGGTTGCGAACAGAAAAGCGGGACTGGCTGCTCAAGTCAAAGGTTTCGAGGATATTGAGCGCTTGGACGACCGCGATTCCGCCCGAGCTGGGCGGCGGGGGGCCGACGATCTCGTACTGGCGATACTGACCTTGGATTGCGTCTCGCAATCGGGCCTCGTAGCTCGCCAGATCCGCGCGGGTGATCAGGCCCCCACCCCGAACCATTTCGGCTTCGATCAATTCGGCCGTCAGGCCGCTATAAAAGGCTCCGGGACCGCCGTCCGCCAAACGTTGGAGTGTTTCCGCCAAATCCGGTTGAACCAGTCGCTGACCTGCCGCCCAACGCTGTCCGTCCGGTGGCTCAAATACGCGTCGCAGTTCTGCGAACCGCTCGTCCGATTGCGTTTCCTTCCGCTCCAGGACACCGTGGATCGATGCCGCCAAATGGTGATCGACCAGGAATCCATGCCGAGCCAATTGTTCTGCAGGCTGTACCAGGCGAGCCCAGGAGAGCCGCCCGTATTGGGCGTGGGCGACGGCCAGTCCGCGGACCGTGCCCGGGACGCCGACGGCGCGATGCGTCAGGGTGCTTTCATCCGGAGCGTACATGTCGGCCGTCGCAGCGGCGGGAGCCGTTTCGCGATAGTCAACGCAGATCGGCGGTCGTCCATCCGGCGGACACACCAGCATGAAGCCGCCGCCGCCCAAATTTCCAGCTTCGGGCCACGTGACGGCCAGGGCCAAAGCGACCGCTACGGCCGCGTCGACCGCATTGCCACCATCGCGCAGCACGTCTGCGCCCACCTGGCTGGCCGGAGCGCTGGCCGATACCACCATCCCAGCATCGGCAAGAACCGCTCGCCCCTGCGGCTGAGCCTGACTTGCGGTGACGGTCCCCACAAGCAGCAAGCACCCCAGGACCAAGATGGCAAACGCCCACGGCACGGCACCAAGCGATCGGTCCCTAAGTGGCCGCGACGGTTGTCCCGCGTGTCGTCCGGACAAGCAGGTCAGATCGGTGGATGCTTGCAGTTGCATATTCTGGACCTTTCTTTCCCTCCACCAGCTCCCGCCCTTCGACAAGATGGCGAAAGGATGGACCGAATACCTTGCAGGGTCAATCCTGCTGGATTTCGAAAATCGCTTCGACCTCGACCGCCATATTGCCCGGCAAGACCGGGGCGCCTACGGCACTGCGAGCTCCGATCCCTCGTTCGGCTCCGAACAACTCGGCAAACAATTCACTGAATCCATTGATCACGGCCGATTGTTCGGCGAAATCCGGTGTACAGTTGACAAAACCCAAGGTCTTGACCAATTGGCGAACGCGGTCCAGGCTGCCGAGGTTCTCGCGCAGGGTCGACAGGACCGCCAAACCGACCTGACGCGCCGCGTCGTAACCGGCTTGACGATCCAGATCCTCTCCGATCCTTCCTGTGATCAGCGATCCATCGGGCAGTAGCGGACCATGACCGGAAACGTAAGCCCAATCGCCGTTGATCAGGATGGGCTTGTACAGCCCGACCGGCTTGGGCGCAGGCGGCAATTCCCAACCCATTTCGCTCAACTTGGCTTCGATGCTCATCGTCTTGCTTCCTTATCCAATCGCCAACTCGTAGCCTTCGCGGCGAGCGTAAGGGTAATCCTGCCAGCGATTGGCCGCGTCATTGCCCACGAACTCCCATTTGACGGGATCCCACTTCAGCGAGGCATTCCCCAGCTCCTCGCGGTGCAGGTACATGATGTTGCCCAGATGGCAGACGGCCACGGTTCTGGCACCAACCTCGATCGGGCAATTGGGTTGTTGTCGGCTGATCATACAGTCCACCCAGTCCTGGCAATGTCCACCATGACCGCCTCGAGGCGAGCGGTAAAGATGGATCTGATCTTCGCCGATCGGTTGTTTGATGATGTCTTCAGGCGTGCTTTCCAAGCGGCCTCGATTGACGAACAATTCGCCTTCGGTTCCGATGAACGTTACCCCCGACGGGCCACCGTGGATCATCTCGACGCCGTTGGCATAGAGGAACTTCACGCCGTTGGTCGCTTTCGGATTCTCGGGGCCGACGATTTCCACCGGACCCGACTCGTCCATGCCCAAGCCCCATTGAGCGATATCGAAGTGGTGAGCGCCCCAGTCGGTCATCCCGCCACCACCATACTCCATGAAATTACGCCACGAGGGAAAGTGGTTATGGATGCCGCGCGGGCTGAGCACCGAGCTGTACTCGCGCATCGGAGCGGGGCCCAGCCAACGGTCCCAATCCAAGCCCGGCTCCATGTCCTCGCCCGGCAGATTGCAGGGTCGTGGCGGTCCGCCGACGCTGACCATGACTTGCTTGATCTCGCCCAATCGTCCGTTCCGGACCAACTCGCAAGCATAACGGAAGTTGTTGTCCGACCGCTGCTGGCTGCCGGTCTGGAAGATGACGCCCGATTTCTTGACGGCATCCATCACCAGTTTGGCTTCGCGCAACGTATTGGTCAGCGGCTTCTCGCAGTAGATGTCCTTGCCTGCGGTGCTGGCGTCCAGAATCATCCCGGCGTGCCAATGGTCGGGCGTGGCGATCACGACCGCGTCGACCTCGTCGCGATCCAGCATCTCGCGATAATCGGCATGGGCGGCGCAGGACGTGTTTCCGTAGGTGTCATCGACTCGCTTCTTGCCGGCTTCACGGCGAGTCGTATCGACTTCGCAGACCGCAACGACTTGAACCTCTGCGGTGCGAAGGAAGTGGGGCAGGTGGGAACCGTACGTCATTTTGCCGATCCCTATCGCGCCCACGCGGATCTTCTCGTTTGCCGACGCGTTGTGGTCGTCGCCCAGCACATGTCGAGGAAGGAAAAGCGGGAGTGCTACCGAAGCGGCCGTTCCTTGGACAAATCGACGACGAGAGATCGCTACGCTGGAAGGCTTCATGAGTTGGCTCCTGGGTCAATAGAAAACAGTCCGATCGCAATGCGACCGGTCGGGCGATCGAACACGATGAAACGCACATTGCCCAGTATAGGCTGCCAGCGAATCGAGATGCAAG
The DNA here is from genome assembly GCA_007695205.1 of Planctomycetaceae bacterium. GTDB lineage: Bacteria > Planctomycetota > Planctomycetia > Pirellulales > Pirellulaceae > SKKK01. Next base: position 3,621 of record REEF01000493.1, on the reverse strand, counting down.
TCGGACGGGATGTTTGCGGTGGGCGCTACGATGCCGGAGGCCGAGGGGGTCGGGAGTCGTTTTCGGCCAACCAGTAATCACATGGAAAGCGGCTCATCCGAAAACGATTCCCGACGCTCCGTTTCCGAGGAACACTGGCGAGAACCAGGACAACAAAAAGTCGGGACCATTGCGGGGTCCTATCGGAACGGATCATCGCCGCCGCCGAACGGATCCGCCGCACCACCGGCACCTCCACCAAACGGATCGGCTGCCTGGTCCTGTCCCCCGCCGAAGGGATCGGCCGCACCACCGAAGGGATCGGCCGCGTCGTCGAAGGGATCGGTCGCGTCGTCGAAGGGATCACGGTCATCGGCGGGAGGCTTCGGAGAAGGTTTCGTCGGAGCTTGGGGATCTTCTTCTTCCAGGACATCAGGATGCGGGGTTTCGAGGCGGTGTTCGGCGAGATCCACGTGCAGCGCAGGTATTTCTCGGCCGATCTCATGGAGGCTTTGCAGGATCCCGGTCCGCGTTCCCACGATGATCCGGTCGGATTGGTGGTTGGGATAGAAAACATCCAGATTACCTGCATTCATCGAGGCGATGCGGCCGCCTGTATTCACATCCAGGATCTCCAACCGATCGGTCGCGCCGATCCCGTAAATGCGGTCCGGGCTGGCCGCGATGAATTGCTTGAAGAAGGGGGCAACCCATTTCAGGGAGCCCGTCTCTTGGTCCAGGCAGTACAGATTCATGTCGTCGGTAACGACATACAGCGATTCCCCCGTGGGTACGGGCGTTGTGGTGATGCTATGACCTGTCGAAAACCGCCAAATCTCGGAGTGGATATTTTCCGCCATGCAATAGACATAGCCATCGACCGAGGCAACAAAAATTCGACTGGGTGCGAAGACCGATGCGGGAGCTGTGATGGCGTCCCTGGCCTCCAGACGGAACCGGATCGTGTGTCGCTGGCTGCTGGCTACATACAACATGCCTCGATCCGTCGGCCAGATGATGCTGTTGGCGGTCACCGTGGGACGCACCATGCTCCGACCATTGGATTTGAAACTGTTGGGCAGTTTCCTGGGTTCTTCCAATTCGTACAGTTCGACGTCGCCCGTCCAAGTCGGGACGACCACGAACCGATCGGATACGGCGGGGCAAGCCGCCGGTACGCCTCGGGTCGTTCGCACCCAAACGATCTGGCCGGTATCTCGCGTCAGCAGGTACAGCGAAGTTCCATTGATGACCGCGACATACTTCTCGTTGACACCGGGACCTTCGGTGGGGAAATCACGACGCCCCACCGTCGTGGCCCACAACGTGCGCCCCGTCTCGGCGTCGATCGCCTGGACCAAGGACCGGTCCGTCGTCACGTACAAAGTGATCTCGGGTACCTCGTGCGATTGGATCTCGGATTCGATCTCCAGACGTCTCAATCGAGACGCGAATTCTTTGGCCGCTCGCTGCGCACCCTCCGGACCCATCGGTTCGCCCAATCGATCCAGATCTCGTTCGCTGAACATCCGCCGACTCTCTCCATAAGCGACTTCGTACAGCGTCCGCTGATTCGTGGCACTGACAAAGTACTGCAAATTACGGATTCGTCCCCGAGCCTGATCGAGCTCGACACGCGTAAACCAGGAAGGTTCCAGGCCGTAACGCCGAGCTTCCACGGGGCTGACCAACCCGTTGGCGCTGGTTTGGGCCGATAACGAGGAACCCAAGCAGACGAGCAGACCGGAGGCAAGGACGGTGATGTTTTTTAGGGACATAGCGATCATCCGCAAAGAATGGGCTGGAAGATTCCCAGGCAACAGCAACGAAAACACAACGCGTTCTATCGGTCTATTCGACCACCGCGTACCTTAAGTGTAAGTGGCGACGGGTCGACTGTCAAAAATTAACTGGTCGAATGAGTAACGAGTCGGTCGAATTCGTACCATCAGGAGTGATGATCTTGATTTATTCGGGGATGGACCGAAAGAGTGGAGCCCAAAGGACCTGTTGGTCGTCGCCCGAGTAACCCAAGAGATGATCGGCAGGTTCTTCGATAACTACTCCCACCAAAAGCACGAGATCTCCTGAAAGAATCTGCTCTGATGGATCGTTGTCGCTGTAACTGGCGACGCTGCCACCATCGACTAATTCCAGTTCGGTGCGATAAAGCGGGTCCTGGGCAACGATCGACCGGACTTTGCCGACCAGCAGGATGCCATCGTTTGTGCGACGGCTGCCTGCGGCCCACCAGACCTCGCCGGCTTGCCGGAGCCGCGGGATGACGTCCGGTTTTTCGACCAGGGACAGCAATAATCCAGCCGCCTCGTCCCGGACGGGGCTCTCCAAGTCCTCCAATCTGATGATCTTCTCTGCTAATTCGGTAAATCTTGTATAGTTGCGAGTCGTCAAGCTGACTGCTTCGTCCGTGCCAGCAACCGACAATGCCTCGAATTCCGGTTGAATCGGCTCCAGCGCTGCGATCAAATCGTCGGTGGCGAATAACGGGGCGGATACCAGGTGACGTACTGGCTGCGCATCGTCGGCAGTTGGCTCGACCGAAGAATCATTCGCCAAGTCCAAATCCGGGGGATCGGTTTCGATATCCAGAGGCGGATCGGTTTCAATATTCAAAGGCGGGTCGGTTTCGATATCGGCTCCCCAATCCATGTCGGGTTCCAAAGTGAGCAGATCGTCGTCCAGAGCTGCCGGTGGTGGAATCGATGGCAATTCGGCGGTTGCGTCGAAGGGGTCCACCGTTGGGGCGGAAAACGGATCTTCGTTCGCATCCGAGTCGAACGTTTGGGGCTCGGCATCTGGGGCTTGGCCGACCGGTTTTCTGGGCGATGGCGTCTGATCCTGCGGGATCGGCTGGTCCAGCTTGGGCTGAGGCAATTCGCTGTCCAGCATATTGGCGGCAGCGAGGGGCGTTTCGTCTGTCGGCAGACTACCGACTTCTCGCCCGCCGTGAAATATGGTTGGGACCAGCCAAGGAGCGAACTTCGAGATGCTGGGGCCCAAGGCGAACGGATCGCGCCGCAGATCTTGCCAGGGCATCCACCAGAGCAGCAATTGGGCGATGACCAGGCCGGCGATGCCGCCCAGCGCGATTTTGACCACTTCGGCGGCTGGGTTCTTTTTCTTCCGTTGTGGACGTACGGGCCCTTTTCGCCGCTTGGCCGCCGTGGTGGGAGCGGTTGCTGATACGTCTCGGGACGAATCAATGCTGAACGCCGGGGCGGCCTTTGGGACGGTTTCGCCATCCAGGGGTGCCAAACCGTATTCCCCCTCGCGCGGCGCCAGAACGTCTCGATCGGTTGCCTGATCGGGATCGTCGGTGATCTGGAGCAGCGGAGGCAGGGAATCGAGCACCTCGGCCATGAGGAATTCTTCCTGGCACAAGGGGCAGCGAACACTGGCTCGTGGACTCGCCGACGGAGGAATTCGTACGGTTTCTCCACATTTCGGGCAGGAAGCGATGGTCATGTGGCCGCTCCGGTGTTTCAAGACGAAAACCTTATTGTAATGACAACAAGCACCAAGCCAGGAGTTTCTTGAAAATCAAGGTAACCTTGCATGGGTGATGCAACGGGGTCGGGAGTCGTTTTCGGGCAACGACCAACCACATGGAACATACTTTCT
>REEF01000228.1 GCA_007695205.1 Planctomycetaceae bacterium | reverse complement strand
GACGTTCAGCAACTCCCGGTCGCTGGTCTGAGATATAATCTTGGGGTCAGACCCTGTTTTTGTCATAGCAGTATGACGGTCAGCGAACGGGGGCCGTGGGCGCCGATGACGAGGGATTGTTCGATGTCGGCTGTCTTCGAAGGCCCGGCGATCAGCAGGCCGAATTCCGCATGGTCGAATCGTAGACGCTGGTAGGCCTGGTGCAGGTTGTGGACGATCTGGTCGGCCGGCACGATCAGTACCAGATGCTGGACGATGAACCATAGCGCGCGATGCGGGACTTGAGCGTCCGAGACCCAAACGGCGCCGTTTTCGGCGATCGCAAACTGCCCCATCGCGACGAAGAAATCCAGTTGTTCCAGCTCGTGCGGGTCGCCGACCCCCATCACGTCGAAGTTGACTCGGTCGACACCGGCTACGGTGGAACCGATCCACTTGGCCTGTTGGAATTCAGTTCGTTGGGCCAGTTGACGATTGACGTCCTGCAAATCGGCGGCCGAAAGGCAGCGTCCGCCCACCGATTCCAGTACCTGGGCGAACCGTGCCCTCGGGTCAGCAAACTGGCTCCAGGACGGGTCCAGCTCCGGCAGTTCGACCGATTCCAAACGCGCCGCGCGCAGCGATTGCAGGATGGTGTCTCTACTGGTTTCGGCCATTTCGGTTCCGATACAGTTCGCGAAAACTCTTCCGAGGAAACTCCGGCAACTCGCGGCTCTTGCCCCAATCGTTCAGCCGGTTGTACAGCATCCAGCGAGGCGTCCACCGGACGGCCCATCCGGCCAGTTTGCCGGACCACTGGTAGCGCCGCCGGTTGCGGAGCACCCAACTGACGACCTTCATCTCCAGCCATTTGCGCCAGGGCAGCAATCCGCGGCGCACGATTTCGCCGCGCCAGGTCAACAACTGGTGGTGCAGAGGAACCTTGACGGGGCAGACATCGGTACAGGACCCGCACAGGCTGCAAGCGTAGGGCAGCGAGTAGTTCTTCTTGGCATCCTGCAGCGGCCCCAGCACCGAACCGATGGGGCCCGGGATGGTGTGCTGGTAGCTGTACCCGCCGCTGCGCCGGTAGACGGGGCAGGTGTTCAAGCAGGCTCCGCAGCGGATGCATTTCAGCGATTCCCAGAACTGGCGATCGGCTCGGATGCGACTGCGTCCGTTGTCGACCAGCACGATATGCAGTTCGCCGCCGGGGATCGGGCCATGGAAATGGGACGTGTACGTGGTGATCGGCTGGCCGGTCGCCGATCGGGCCAGCAGTCGCAGAAAAACGGCCAGATCGGCGGCGCGCGGGACGATTTTTTCGATGCCCACACAGGCGATGTGCAACCGGGGCAGCGACGTACCCAGGTCCGCGTTGCCTTCGTTGGTACAGACGATAACGCCCCCGGTCTCGGCCACGGCAAAATTGACGCCCGAGAGCCCGGCCTGGGCTTCGAGGAATTTCTCACGCAGATGGCCGCGAGCGGCTTCTGTCAGATACTTCGGGTCGGTTGCACCTGATTCGGTGCCCAGACACTGGTGGAAAAGCTGGCCGACCTCTTCCTTCTTGATATGGATCGCCGGCAAGACGATATGGCTGGGCGGCTGGTCGCGCAACTGGACAATCCGCTCGCCCAGATCCGTATCGACCACCTCGATCCCGTGCTGCTCGAGGAACGGATTCAGGTGGCATTCCTCGGTCAGCATCGACTTGCTCTTGACCAGCTTGTGGACCCCGTGTTGTTGGAGGATCCGCAGGACGATCCGATTATGTTCGTCGGCGTCCCGAGCCCAATGGACTTGGGCGCCCAGCCGCAGCGCGTTTTCTTCGAACTGCTCCAGGTACTCGGGCAACCGTGCCAGCGTATGGCGTTTGATCTGCGAGGCTGTTTCGCGTAGCTGTTCCCATTCCTCGACCGCGTGCGCCGCCGCATCCCGTTTGGCTCGCACAAACCACAGGGCCTGATCGTGCCATTGAACCCGCGGCCGGTCGGCGGTGAAGCGGTCGGCCTCTTTCGCGTGATTGCACGACGTTGCACTCATTTTGCCAGACTCGTTGCTAAAGGAGAGCCGGAAAGAGGTCGTCCGGCGAAGATCTGCGCCACGTGCATGACTCGCAGCGATTTGCCGTTGCGGCGGATCAGGCCGTCCAGATGCATCAAGCAGGACATGTCAGCGGCCGTGATTACTTCGGACCCGGCCTGCTGGTGATCCTGCAAGCGGTCCAGCCCCATCAGCGTCGACACGGCCTGCTCGTTCACCGCGAAGGTGCCACCGAAGCCGCAGCATTCGTCGGGCCGTTCGAGTTCGGTCAATTGGATGCCGTCGACCGACTCGAGCAGCTTTCGCACCTTGTTGTAAGGGCGGATCACCAGTTCGCTGGCCGCCCCCAACCGCAGCTCGCGGTGTCCATGACAGCTATTGTGCAACCCGACTCGATGCGGAAAGCGAGCATCGATCCGATCGATCCCCAACACCTGGACCAGGAATTCACACAATTCCATCGTCTTGCGTTTCAGTTCCTCGAAGCCCGGGCGCCCCGCCAGGTAGGCCTCGTAATGATGCCGTACCATCGACACGCAACTGCCCGACGGACAAACGACGTACGGATAATCGCGGAAGATGGCCAAGAACCGTTCGGCCAGGGGGCGAGTGTCTTCGATGCAGCCGGTGTTCGCCATCGGTTGGCCGCAGCAGGTCTGTTCGATGGGAAAATCGACCTGGACCCCGAGCTTCTCAAGAACTTCCACCGTTGCCATTCCGACATCGGGGAACAATTGATCGATGTAACACGGGATAAACAGACCGACCTGCATGGCTGACAACTCCTGGAAGCTTCTTCCGTGAGTATATCACCATCGCACCTACCTTCGTAGCCCACCGGCGTAAGGATCGGCCAGGTACTTCTTGGCGGAATCGGAAACGGGGTCGGGAGTCGTTTTCGGGCAACGACTAACCACTTCGAACACGCTTTCT
>REEF01000151.1 GCA_007695205.1 Planctomycetaceae bacterium | reverse complement strand
CCCTTGGGGTAGGTCTGCCAGAAGTCGCGCACGGCGATCGCCAGCGAGTGGTCCGAGCCCGCCGCCAGCACCCAGCCATCGGCGCGATGGCCCTGGTGATCGCCCAACGTCACGCGAAAGTCTTCGTCTTGCACCAGTCTGCCGTCCGAGGTCATCGCCAGCGACTTGCCATCGATCCCCACGCTCAACTGGGCCTGGGCCATCCGGGCCGGTACGGTCAGTCGCAAGCTTTCGATCAAGTTCATTTCCGGTTGAAGCACGTCGTTTTCCAGGGTAAAGACGGTGCGCACGGCAGGGCTGCCCGCAAAAAAGTGCAAGCGGCACAAGTAACGCATCATGGCGTTGCCCCGGGCATCGACCAGCCGCCCGCTGACACGCAGCGTCGCGCGCTGCGGGCCGCTCTGCTCGACGACGATCTGCTCGGGGGCTTCCAGTGCCGAGCTGAAGACCACACCCTGCGCGTCGGTCAACTCGAAACCACCCGACCCGTCAGCGGCGCGTGGGGCCCGGGCACCGTGGATGGTCACATCACCGAAAGGCACAAAGCCACCCTCGCCCAGACGCCACTTGAGCGGTCCGGTATCGACCTCGATCGGCGCGGTGGCATGGCCCAACGGGTGCGGACCATCGCCCGCAGGTGTGCCCGCCCGGACGGTGACCGGCGAGTCGATCACGGATGTGGGTTGAACGTTGATCTCCAAGGTATACTGCGCCGGACCTGCCATCGTTGTGCTGGCTGCAAAGTCCAACAACAACCAGCGTATCGAAAGCCCGTCCGGCCACCAGGAGGTCGCCCGAGTTTGCAACGGCACCTCTCGGCCAGCGGCATCCAGCAGACGCACCGCCGCCGGATCGCCCAAGACTCCCTCGGGCACCGCAACGCCGGAACGTACCGGCCAGTCGGCTCGTGGGACACCGCTCGGTTCGACGACGTTCAAGTCGATGCGAACCGTCTGGCCACTGACGCTGGCGGGCAATGATTGTGCGGTCCGATGCTCAGCCCGATCGCGGTAGACCGTTGTGCGCACGCTCGCTTCGTGTGCCGCGAAGTCTTCCTGGGGCGTCTCGACACAAGTGACCGTCAGCTCCCAGACGTCGCCCGGCACATCGCTGGGCAGCATCACATAGTGGCTGTTGACCAAACCACGCCCCGGAAGCTGGCCGGTCCAACCGCCCGGCTCGGTTCGATAGCTGACCAATGCCTCGGTCGGCCGGTTCGTGGTCCATGCCACCATGATGCGGCCTGGCAGTTCTCCGGGTTCATCGGGAAGATGCCAGGTCGTGAGGTTCTCGATAACCAGTGGCGGCACGGCAGGCGTCGCCTTGGTCAGATGTACGCTGTGAAAGACCACGGAGCTGCTGTGCGCCGCGCTGCGCACCTGGATCGGTGTGCCCGGTTCAAGCTCGACCGGTTCCTTGCTGGTATGCACTACGTCTCCGGTACCGCGGTGCCCCACGACCGTTCCGATCTTTTCGCCAGCCACCAGCACATCCAGTCCGGCAACGCCGAACAGCGAAGCGGGCGGATCTTGGCCCGCCTTGTCGCGGGCCAGCATCGTACGTCGAGTGCGTTGCAGTGCCTCGGGGTTGCCGCTCATCACCAACCCCACATGGTAACGGCCCGCCACGGGCGAGCGCCAAACCACCGATTCATCGTCAGCGCCGATCCCATCCAAGTCATCGTTCATCAATGCAAGGAACCCGCGGATCTGCGCGTCTTCGGGGCGCAGACGGATCGTGCCCTCGGCGTTCCAGATGGCGTGGGCGAGTTCTGCAAAGTTGGGCATCGTCAGGTGAGCGAATCCGGCCTCTTCGGGCAGCGGCAGACTCGGCAGCTCGCGGTTCTTGGCAAGAGGCACCTGGACGTAAGTCCAAGGCGTGGATGCCGACGCGACGACCTGACCGCCCTCGCGACGCTCGCCCAGCATCCGTAACCTGAAGTGCGTCTGATCGTCCCGCACGTTGACCTTCACGTCGTCTGCCACGTAGACCGTGTTGCCGACGATCACGCCGCGGACCGGGTAGCGATCGTAAGTACGGATATCTTGGTGGAAGAAACGCGGATCGTTGGTGCCTCGGGAAAAGCTGTACATCATGTCGGTGCCAGCGACATGGTCCGACCCCTCGCGTCCCGTGGAACGATCATCATCGATATCTGCGTAGATGTGCAGCACGGTCTCTTCACGAGGGTAAACTTGATCCGCCGTATCGAGTTTGATGACGAAGCGATTTTCGGCCACATGCCCGACAAACAGCCGAGCGGGTGTGGGAGCCCCTTCGCCTCGTGAGCTGACACGGATCTCGATCTCCTGCAAATGGTCCTCGAAGTCGGAATGTACCCCGAGGTATTCGACCAGCTCTTGATGCGTCATCGAATCCGGGTTCTGAGCCATCAGCAGCAGGGGCGACGCCGCCAGCAGCACGCCTACGATCGCCGTTATTCGCATGTCTTGCACGATCACTCCTAACGCGGCCTGCGGCCGCAACCAAAGTAGGTTGGGTCTCCGACCCGACCCGGTCGGGACAGAGTCCCAACCTACGAACGATGCGCGCACGGTGCGCGCATGTTACGACCAACAACTGTGTCCAACGGATACGGTTTTCGCAAGGGGTCGGGAGTCGTTTTCGGCCGACGATGAACCACATGGAAAGCGGTTTTTCCGAAAACGAACGATTCGTTGGGGATAACCCGGCTGAGCGCATCGGTCGCGCTAGGCGGGCGGTGGGAAGTGGTGTAAGATAAACTTCAGGAAGCCGGAAATCGGGACGGACCCGACCGGGATCAGGCAGTTTGGGGTCGAGCAGGAAATTGAGGGTCGTATCATGACCGTCGTCAAAACACCAGCGGGTCTGCGCGGCAGGCCGACATGGGAAATCGCCCACTTGTTTCCCTACCAGGGAGCCTGGTCGGACGACGAGTACCTGGCGCTGAACAGCAACCATCTGATCGAGTTCTCCA
>REEF01000062.1 GCA_007695205.1 Planctomycetaceae bacterium | reverse complement strand
CCATCCGCTCCTTCGAGTCGGGCAGCGACGCTCCGCCCACCGAAGGGACCAGGGTATCGCCCTTCTCGACCAGCCTCAACGTTCCGTCGGCGCCCGGCATCAGAGCGGCCATGCCGATCATGGTCACCGCTGGCAGAACACCGGTCACTGCCTCGACTCGTACCGCCCCCAAATCCTCCAGTGCCGCTCCCAGATCGCGTGCCATTTCGTAACGCATCGAATCGACCAGCAGGTAGACCACCTTCGTTCCGTCGCGCAGCAACGGCGCCACGTGCCGGTCGAAGGTCTGCGTCAGCCGCGGGATTTCGTCGGGCGGCCAACCTTGCTGTTCAACGGCCTTGAGGAACCGGGACTGAGCCAGTGCTGCGATCTCCCGGTATCGTTGGCGACAGACTTCCACCAACGGTTCGACCTCGTCGTCTTCAGCGCAACTGGCCGCTGCCTGCTCGACAAGCCGTTGTCCCCGGTCCACTCGCCACAGGCCACGTTCGCGGTCCGTGTACGCCCGGAGATGCTCGCGGACCGTTGCGCCGACCGCGGGCAGGTGTGGCCGAGTCGTCTCGATGGCCGCCAGGAATTCGATGCACCGCTCGGCCGTCTTCCAGAGCACCGCACGTTCACCGAGCGAAGACCAGATCGACTGGCGGCGATCCGCGATCACTTGCCGCGCCTCGTCCAGTTTGCCGACGTCCGCCAGGGGTCTGAGTCGATCCAGATAGCTCCGCTCTTCGAAGGGAAACGTATCCCGTTTGCCCAGATTCAGGTGGTCCTTGTACCGCTGCCGCACCTGCAATTGCGCTTCGACATGCTGCGCGATGCCGATGTAACCTTCCCGGGTATCGTCGCTGCGCCGCATCCGGTCGCAGAGTGCAAAGATCCGTTCCCGGTGTTCCGCAGGCGCGATGGACAGTTCGGCCAGTGACGGATCGAGCGGTCCGTCCAGGTCAAACGCAAACTCGGACAACAGAACATGGTGCGCCAATGGCTCCAATTTGGAGGATGCCTTCTGCGCCCGCGATGGCGGTTCGTACCCGAACTCGGCCTGCAGCAACCGCAGTGCCTCGGCCACGGCCCCTGGCGCATCGGCCAGCTTTTCGATTGTTCCAGGAATACAGAGAATCTGGGCGGCCACCTCCAGGGGGAAATCCGTCCCCAAGCAATCTTTGACCAGCGGATACGACATTCCCGCCTTGAGCCCATCCAGCATGTTCAGCGATGGTTCGCCTTGCTCGAAGACGCGATCGATCTCTGCGGTCCGGTCGGGCATCGCCTGGCGCGCCAGCGACTGGACCGTCTCATTGGGTTTGTCCCCGAACGCGGCTCCGCAGACGGCGAACACTTCGAACGGATCGCGGCAGCGTTCTTCTTCCTGTTTGCCTCGCGCACGCGGACAGTAGATCAGCAGACTGGCGCTGCGCAATTCCGGATCATCCGGATCGTTCAGCCCGCGAAAGATACGGTCCGCCTCGCGCCGAGCCCGCAGCACCGAAGCGGAAGCATCCACCACGCGGCAGTTCGTCGCCCGAAACCCGACGGCCAGATCCCGTAAGTCGCCATTCTGGTCGTACCAGACAACCACCTGCTTCTCGTCAAGCAACCGGGTGAGCAACCGGTGAATGTGTTCGCTGAGCGTCATCCTAGTTCGTCCTTATCCGCAGTTACCAAAGCCTGCTGATCCCGTACGCATCGAAGGCACGGTCGTTGCCGACAATCGGAATGCCCTCGACCATCGCTTGCGAAACCAGCAGTCGGTCGAACGGATCGCGATGATGGAATGGCAATCTGATCAGCATGGCGGTGTGTGTCGGCAGGATCGGGAGTGCTTGGAACCCATACTGATTCAAAGCAATATCGACAAACCGTTCGTACGGCTGGTTCAGTTGCCACTTCCCGATGCTGATCTTGATAGCGATTTCCCAATACGAGGCGGGGCTGATCAGCACCTCGTTCGTCGCATCTTGGATCAGCACCTGAGCCGTGGGACTCAGTTGCGGAGCACCCTCGATGTACCAGTACATCGCGTGCGTATCGAGCAGCAATCTCACGGCATATACTCCGCAAAGTCTTGAAGATGTTCGTCGTCGTCCGAGACGATGGTGATACAACCTTTTCCAAGACCGGGCGGCGGGCGCCGGCTGGCTACGGGCTTCGACGGAGCGCCAACCAGCCGTGCAACCGGCTGATCATGCTCGCTGATCACCACTTCTTCGCCCGGCTGGAGCGTGTGGATCAGATCCACCAGCTTCGCTTGAACTTCTTCGATTGTCATCGTCGGCATCATCCATTTCCCCCTTATATTCTCGGAAGCTAGTCGTCGCTCCCCGGTAAGTTCCGCGGCAAAGTGGTCTGCCGGCCAGGATATCTTCTCGGTGGATGTAGACTCCGCATCCTATCTCTTCGCAGGTTTCGGCCCCAGTTCCTCCAAGCACACCTTGAAATTATCCGGAACGACCAATCCCGGCACGCTTCCGGCACGAGGGATACCGGTCACGGGTGGGCGTGGACGCGGCGGTCGAGTGCGGACGGCCGGAACGGGTACGATCTGCGCCACCGGGAGCGCATTCTCGGTGATGGTAACCACTTGTCCCGGCATCAGCCCGTGAATCAAATCCAGCAAACCGGACTGCGCCTCTTGAATCGTCACAGTATTCATCGACATCATCCCCAAGTTGATCGATTACTAACACATCTTTCCACGAATAATCGCCCGTTTCTCTTCCACCACGTCGACGTGTTGGCAGTGTAACATAACGCCGCAAGTCATGCAGTCTCGTCTCCTTCCTCATCCTCATCTTCGTTCCCGAACGGCTCGCCATCCCCCGGTTCCTCCGGCTCTTCCGCGTCGGACAACTCGTCACCCGTTGCAAAACCATGAGCGATCGCGATGGAAAGGTCCTGTTCGGATCGTTCCCGGACACGCTGCGGCCAGATGGACAGGGCTAGGTGCGCCCACTCGAATT
>REEF01000426.1 GCA_007695205.1 Planctomycetaceae bacterium | reverse complement strand
GCGTGCGGATTTCGTGAGACATATTGGTCAGGAAAATGCTCTTGGACCGATTCGCTGCTTCTGCCGCTTGCCGCGCGTGTTCGGCTTGTTTCATCATGTCCAGGGCGACTTGGCGAGCCTCTTCCAATTCGGCGGTCCGCAGCAGCACTCGTTCCTCTAACTGGGCATTCAGCTCTCGCAACATGGCTTCGGCCTGTTGACGAGCTGCCCGTTCTTCGGCGGTGGTCAAGGCGTTTTCGATGGCCGGTACCAAACGCTCCAGACGTTCCTTCAAAACATAATCCGTCGCGCCCAGCCGCAGGCAGTTCACGGCTTGTTCACCGGTTAACGCGCCTGATAGAATAAGCACCGGAACGGAAGGAGCGTATCGGATCGCCAGTCGGATCGCCTTCTCGCCGTCGTATCCGGGGATTCCATAATCGCACAACACCAGGTCGTAGGGGCCCTGTTCCACCGCCGACTCGAATGCTTCCCGACTGGCAACCCATACGATTTCGCAGGTCAACCCGTCGGCGCGAAGGCGGTGGGCGATCAGCTCGGCGTCAAGTCGGCTGTCTTCAAGATGCAGGATTCGAAGGTTGGGCTTCATTGGGGGTCGAAACAAGTGCGACACTTGTGGTTTTGCTGGTCGGGAACGATCTCTGCTCATTGACGGGCCATATCAGCAACCGTTTGAGCCTGGAAGACCACGCGGTATTGTCGAGCGGGGTCGCAACGTCGGGGATTGGGGATCAGCACGAAATCGTCGGCCACAACCGGTTGCAGATCCTGGCCTTCCAGGATGCGGATCTCGGTCACGCGATGCGGAAGGAAGTGAATGATCGGACGCCAGCCTCGTTGCGATCCGTTGGTATTGACGGGCTGGAACGAATGCGCGCCGCGCTGTGGTGTGACGGTGAACGTGTAACGATCGTCGTCGATCGTCAATTGCTGCTCGTAAGCCCTGGGCGCTTCGGCCAGACGCGCTTCCCATTTCGGGTCGCCGTAGAAAGCCAGTACATCGCGATCGAACAGTAAGCCTCGCTGCTCTTGTCCGGCAGCGGTTTGCAACCGGTGGATCAGGGCATGGTGATTGGCCAAAAACGCCTCGGCGAACGTGTAACGTCCGGGTTGTTCGACAAAGTAATCCAGGCAGCCCCATCCGGCGTAACCAAACCACGTGGGCACGGTGTAGCCGATCATCTGCTTGACGCCCACCGAGTGCATCCAGGCCAAGGCCATGGCATCGGGGCCGTCGATGTGTCCCATCAGGCAGTTGCCCACCGCCATGTAGACCTTGGGGTTGGTCGAGCGGATCTCGTGGCGTTTGGAATGCGTGTCTTCGCCCCACATCTGCCCGGCTTGCGAGCGAAAGAAGCCGTTGCGGTAGGTGAACCCGATCATCCAATCGCGCTCGGTCGCATGGCCCGAAGTGATGAACAGATCGGGTTGGTATTCATTCAGCGTTTCGACCAGGGACGCGGTGGAATCGATGGGCCCCTTTCGCGTTTCGATGTCGCCGCCGGGCAGTTTATGCACCTGCTTTCCCGGAACCAGTTCGTCGTACCAGCGGCCCTCGGTACAGGCCTCCAGAGCGAACTCGGTGCCCGCCGCGACCTTGTGAATGACCAACGGTTGATCGTGTTGGGCGATGGCGAGCGCTGCGGTGGCGTCCCATCCCGTCACGATGCCCCACAGGGTATCGGTGTAAGGGTCCTCGTCATATCGCCGCGTCATTCGGTGCACGTTCGCGACAAACTCCCGTGTCGCTTCGTCCGGCGTCGCTACAAAGCACGTATAACGAGGATGCCACGCCTGCAGATCCGGCAGCGATTGATCCACCGACGTCGTATAGCGGAAGACGCGACCCTGGTGCTTCTGCTGCAGGGCGTCTACGACCCTTCGCCAAGCGGCGTCTTGGTAGGTGGCCGTCGAAACGACGATAGCATAATCGGCCGCTTTTGCTGGCGACGACACCAGCAAGGCTGCTGCCGTCGCAAAGACCACGGCTCGGGAAGCTGATTTCATGGGCGAGACTCCTTAGAGGCGGTAACAAAACTGGCCTGGGAGACCTACGGTCGGCGGTTTCGGCGGGGTCAGAAACCCGCGCCGAACAGTTTTGTTACCACCTCTTACTCAGAGTATCGCCCGTTCGTGCCGTCAAGTCGAGAGGGGGAATCAGTTCATTGAGATGGGAGGCGTTCCGTTGCCGCCGCCGTTGCCCCCGCCGTTGCCGCCGCTGCTTCCGCCGTCGCTGTGACGCATCACTTCCTGCCAGGCCATCTTCACTAGTCCGACCAAATCTCGCACATCCATCCCCTGAGCCGCATGCATCACCGTGGCCGTCGAGGTGTGGTTGTTCGGCTCTACGGCCACCAGGACGAATCGTGTCCGACGGCGGCGTAGCTCCTCGACCATGTCGTTTAAGGTTGCCAGTTCCAGATCCATTGCTTATTCCTTTTTTAGAGCTGCGACCGAGCCATGCTCGGACTAGACTGCTTTTGAAGAGATTCCATCCATCGTCGGACTCGTTCACGGGAGAGCAAGCCGACCAGTCCACCGGCATCGGCGACGGGCAGGCTGCCAAGCCCCTTCCTTTCCATTTCCGTATAGGTTTCCAACAGTGCGTCGTTGCGGAGTACTGTCGGGATATCTCGCCGCATCAAATCGGCTGCCGTGCGATCACGCTGCCCGGACGCCATCGCCATCGATACATCCGTGTCGCGCAACATGCCCACCAAACGCTGGCCTTCTAGCACGGGAAAATCCCGTTGGTTCATCCGTGGCATCCAGGCCGCCAGGTCGGAAACCCGAGCGTACGAGGGCACGGTAAGGAATTGCTGCTGCATCAAATCACCCGCCTGGACGACACCCGCCTGGACGATGTCGGCTTCCGGCTGCATCCGCACCATCATCGCCTCGCCGCGAGCTGCCATAAAGACGAACAACGCGATCAGGATCAACAGCGGGTTCCCTAACAATCCGACCAGTCCGAACAGGACGGCCATCACGGTCGCCACGGCTGCAGCCCAATCGGTCGCTCGGGTGTAGGGCATCATCATCGCCAGCACCGAACGCAGCACACGACCTCCGTCCATCGGAAAGGCCGGCAGCAGGTTGAAGATCACCAGCCCCACGTTGGCCCAAAACAAACGCCCCAGAAACGAGCCGCTCAAAACGTTGCTCTCCAGCAACGTGGCTGCACCGTTTGGTCCGAGGCCTGTTCCGATCAAGATCGATACTGCGATCACCACATTCACCGCTGGCCCCGCCACTGCGATCACCAGTTCCTGTAGCGGTTGTCGAGGCATCCGCTGCAACCGGGCCACACCACCGATCGGCAGCAGCGTGATGTCCTGGGTTCCAATCCCGAACCGTCGAGCCGCCAGGGCATGCCCCAGTTCATGCAGTACCACACAGCCAAAAATCGCTAGGATAAAAAGCACCGCGCCAAGCGCAGCCTGGGCACCGGCCGTCGATCCGACCGACCCAGCCACAATAGCGGGAAGTAGCAAAAAGGACCAGTGAATGCGAACACTGATACCTGCTAGTTTTCCAATTTCCCAACCTCCGAACATCGCTCCACCTCCTGAACTACCTTCCAGAACGGCAGTTTCTCTTTGACGTGATAGGAGAGTGCAATGTTCATGCCAAGTCGAGAAAAACGGAGCAAATCCGAACGATCGGGGTCAAAAGCGTGAGAAATGGAGGCAATCAGCCTCGGTGAGGGCAAATTGCCCCAGCACGAGAAACACGCCGGAGGATTTGCAGCGGTGATTACGCGTCAACTCCTATCGAGATGTGTTTGGTTTCCAGGTAGGCGTCGATCCCTTCGGCCCCCAGTTCGCGGCCCCATCCGCTGTGCTTCAGGCCGCCGAAGGGGCATTGGCTGGTCGCCGGTACCGTGTGGTTGATGCCGATCGTCCCGGCTTCGATATTCTCCGCCAATCGCCACATCCGAGACAGGTCGCGGGTGAAGGCGTAAGCGGCCAGCCCATAACTCGTGTCGTTGGCGTGATGGATGGCCTGATCTTCGTCATCGAACGGCGCGACGGGCAGGATCGGTGCGAAGGTTTCTTCGCGCATGCACAAGGCATTCGGGGGCACTTCGGCCAACACGGTGGGTTCCAGGAAATTTCCCTGCGGGCAAGCCTCCCAGCGTTTACCGCCGCACAGCACCCGGGCACCTAGTGAGCGGGCTTCGTCGATGTGTTTCAGCGCGTTTTCCAGTGCTCGCGCATCGATCAGCGGACCGATCTCGACGTCCGGCTCGAACCCATCTCCGACTTTCAGCTCACGCGTGCGTTCGACCAGTCGTTGGACGAATCGATCGTACACGGCGGCCTGGACATAGACGCGGTTCGCTGCGATGCAGGATTGTCCCGTGTTGCGAAACTTGGCGATCAGCGTTCCTTCGACGGCTTGTTCGATGTCGGCATCATCGAACACCAGCACGGGGGCGTGCCCCCCGAGTTCCAAGGACAGTTTGGTGACCGTTTCGGCGGCACCGGCGATCAACTGGCGCCCTACTTCGGTCGAGCCGGTAAAGCTGATTTTGCGGCAGATCGGATTCTCCTGGAATTCGGCGGCGATCTCGGCCGCTGCACCGACCACCACTTGGAAGACACCTGCAGGCAACCGGGCTTCCGCCACCGCTTCGGCCAGCAGCAGGCAGCTAAGCGGCGTGGCGCTGGCCGGCTTGACGATCACCGGGCAACCGGATGCCATGGCCGGGGCCGCCTTGCGCACGGCGAGCATCAAGGGGAAATTCCAGGGGGCGATGGCGCCGACCACACCGATGGGCGAACGGATGACCAAATGCCGCTTGTCGGGAACCTGGTGAGGCACCACTCGCCCGTAAATCCGCTCGGCTTCCCCGGCGAACCAGCGGAAATGATCGATCGTGATCGCCACCTCGCTTTGACTCTGCGCCAAGGGCTTGCCGTTCTCCAGGGTGATGGTCCGAGCCAGTTCGTCGCTTCGCCGCTGGAGGATCTCGGCGATGGCGTTCAAATACTGGCCTCGTCGCCGAGCAGGCGTTTGCCGCCAGTTTCGCCAGGCTGCTGCCGCATCCTCCAGCGCCTGACGTACCTGAGGCCGTGTGACCGTGCCGACCAGCGCCACGCGGGTACCGTCCGCCGGATTGACCACAGCCAGCGGGTTCTGGGGCTCGATCCAATGGCCGTTCAAAAACGGGGAACGTACGGGAATGTCTCGTTCGCTCATCTTCGTGCTCCTGCTGTCGCTTGGGATAGGTAGCGTTCCGCGATCCGATAAAAGGTGACCATCGACTGGATATCGATCCATTCGTCTTCACTGTGCAAGTTGCCGACGTCGGGACGAGTCATCAGCACGGGGATGTTGTGGCGACAGATAAAGCGTGCGTCACTGCCGCCTGATTCGCGAGTCTGTCGAACGGGATGTCCCGTCATCGCCTGAGCCAGATGCAGCCACAAGGGATCCGGGGCCAAGTGGGTGGGGTCATCGCCGATCAATACCAGGGCCTCGACAGCTTCGCCCAGATTGGCTCGCACGATGTCCATGATTGCGGCTGTCTTGTAAGGCGGGGGGAAGCGGATATCCAACAGTGCTTCGGCTCGTTCCGGAATCCGGTTGATGGTATGGTTGTCCGTTCGCAGGATGGTCTGGGCCACGGTCGGGTACCAGTGATCGTCATCATCGTCCGTTCGCAATTCGGCAAACCGCTTGCGGATGCGGCGGACGGTATCGGTGATCGCGTCCAGAGCATTCACGGCCAGCCAAGGGCGCGCCGCATGGCCGGCACGACCGTGGGCGCTGAGCCGCACATGCAAGATGCCTTTCTCCTCGACCGTTACCCGATCCAATGCGCCGCCGTCGGGAAGGAAGACCTGACGGCAACGTAGATTCGCTTCGCCGAACAGATATCCGGTCCCATCCAGTCCGCCGATCTCTTCGTCCGAAGTCACGGCGATCCCCAATGCGATCCCAGGATGGCGGGTGTGCAGGCTGCGAAACAACTGCAAGAGAATGGCCAGTTGGCCTTTCATATCACCGCAACCAGGTCCGTAGATCCTGCCATCGACGATCTGCGCCCGATACTCGACATCGTCAGGCAATTCGATGACATCCAGGTGGGCGGCCAGCAACACGTCGGGCACCTGGCAGTCTTTGGGCAACGCGACCAGACTGGCATGGCCACGGTGCTGGTAATCTCGGATCTCCAATCCCTCGATCACGTCGATATGATTGCGTACGAACTGGTAGCACCGCATCCGCTCGTCCGGTTGCGCGGCGGTGCTGGGGATAATCACCAGATCGCGAGTCAATTCCACCAGCCGGTCTCGAAGTGCGTCGTCGTCCGGATGTTCAGTCACGGTCATAGTCCCATGCTACCGGTAAGAGTTGTGCGGATTGGTTCAAATCGGCAAGGCACTCGTCCTGATCGGATCCCAGGCACAGGAACTGGCCTTTGCGGATCTTGCCACACGGTCCCGGATTGAAGTTGATCGGCAAGACGCCTCGGGAACGACCAGCCAGAAACAGATGCCCGGCGCGGTTCAGTAAATCGAGCAGATCCTCGCTGGCGACCGGAGGGTCGAATACCAGATTTCGCATCAACCACGCGCCGCCCGGACAGAAATGTCGTGCGAGCACCGCCGGATAGGTCGCGCCGGTCACCCGTGCATTGACCTCGCACAAGATGACGTCCAGCCGCTGATCGCGCTGGACGACCAGAAAATCGGCACTCGCCGTCCCGCGGTAACCATGTTGATGCAGCCATCGACCTACCGCCTCGGATTGCTCGCGCAGCGGCGCCTGGACTTCCTGCATGGTCTGCCAGTAGGGTGGCGGCGCGATATTTCCTTGGTGGACGCTTTCAGCGCTCAAGATCTGTTCGGTCACGTCGTACAGATTCACGGACGTTTCGTCCAGGAACATCTGCATGCTGGGCGAGCCCAAACGCCGCAGGCCGGATACCTGCTCGTCCAACCAACCCTGGACCAGGCAAGGCCCTTCGAAGAACCAGTGGTCCAGCACCCGATGCACGTCCGGTCGGTCGGCATCGAGTGTCACCATGCCGATGCCTGACGCGCCGATCTGGGACTTGACGACGATGCGCCGGTAGCCTTGTGCATGCAGCTCGGCTGCGGCCTCGACAATATCTGACTGGGCTGCTGCCAGGTACGTATCAAACACCGGGAAGCCTTGCTGCTGAAGAAAACGATGGACCAACAGCTTGTTGTTCCCCAGACGACTGGCCTCGGTAGACACCAACGTCTGTTTTCCGAAGGCGGTCGCTGTGGCCATCAGGATCGCGTCCGTGACGAAACCGTCGATCCAGTCCGCCGGATGTTCGGCGATCTGCTGCCAGATCCGAGCCGTTGAATCATTGCCAAACAGGCAGCGGTTGGCATCCATCAGACGTTCCGGCAGTTGCAGGTACTGTTTGTGAGGCAGGATGATGCAATCCGGGATGGTCAGCCCCAGATCGTCGGTGAAGTACTTGAGCAGCCTGGCGTCCGGTTCCCGTTCCAGCACCAACAGATTATCAGGACCGCGGAACAGCAAGTTGATCAACGGGCACAGGCGACCGCCATACGTTTCAATCTGGCCCACCTGTGCGGCCAGTTCCTTGATCGCTTCTTTATTCCCGAAAAACAGGGCTAACAAGTTGGCAAAGAAAACAACGCTGCGATCCCAGAACAGCGGCAATTGCCCTGGCGAGTAAGAGATTCGCGTTTCCATGGTTCCGGACGGTGTGTCCATGGTCGTGCTCATGGTCTTGTCAGATCCCCCTTATTTGTCATGGAGAGCTGTCCTGTTCGATTGGCGGCCCAGCCGCCCTGTGGATGGGAAAGATCCTACTGTTGACGCAGTAGATGCGTGCGAAAACCGTAAATCGCGATGACAACGAAACAGATCAACGGCAACACGAACGAGGCGCTGACCGCCGGCATCGTCATCGTGCCCAACGCCAAATTGCCGGCTTGGTCACCCCAGTCGATGATCGTGCCTTGCAAGGGTGGCATCAGCGCTCCGCCAACGATGGCGAAAATCAACCCCGCAGAACCCACTTTGGCATCCTCGCCCATTCCGTCCAGGGCGATACCGTAAATGGTTGGAAACATCAGCGACATGCACGCTGAAATTCCGATCAGACTGTATAGCCCGGCCATGCCGGGTAGGAACATGGTGCCCAGCGTCAACGCCGCACCGCCCAACGCCAGGACCATCAGCAAACCGCCCGGTGAGACATACTTCAACATGTAGGTGCAGAGAAACCGGCTGGAGCAGAAGATCATCATGGCGATGATGTTGTACCGCTGCGCCTCGGGCAGACTCATCTTCAAATTCGCCATCGCGTAGTGGATGATGAACGTCCAGCACATGATCTGGGCGCCCACGTAGAAAGTCTGTGCGACGACACCGCCCAGGTATCGTCGATTTCGTAGCAGACGGCGCACGGTCTCTAGCAGATGGACCTGCCGGTCGTCGCCTTCGACCTGCGGCAGCCTGGCGACGGCAAAGATCGCCAGCATGGTCAGCACGACCAACGCGATGACCACGTAGGGGCCTCGGATCGTGATCAGATCCCCAGACTGCATCGCCTGATGAGCCACCGGATCGGAATCCCGGAAATCTCGTAGCGTCTGGTTGATGCGAGCGTCGATCTCCCCGGGCAATAACTGCGCGTATTGCGGGTTGGCCTGCATCTGCTGATCGCGGAACTCCGTGACGTTCAAACTGGCCAGGACCAGGTTGCTGGCAACGACCATACCGACCAGCGAGCCGATCGGGTTAAACGCCTGAGCCAAGTTCAAACGTCGCGTCGCGGTGCTGGCCGGTCCCATCGCCAGGATGTACGGGTTGGCGGTCGTTTCCAGGAAGGCCAGTCCAAACGTCAGGATGTACAAAGCGACTAAGAACAGCGAGAACTCCATCATGATACTGGCCGGAATGAACAGCAGCGCGCCGCAGGCGTACAGTCCCAAACCGACCAGGATTCCGGATTTGTAGGAAAAGCGGCGGATGAAGATCGCGGCGGGCAGCGCCATCGTGGCGTACCCCCCATAGAATGCGGTCTGCACCAGGCTGCTCTGCGCGTTGCTGATCAGAAAGATCTCCTTAAACGCGCGGACCAACGGGTTGGTAACGTCGTTGGCGAAGCCCCAGAGGGCAAATAGAGTCGTGACCAGACAGAATGGTAAAAGGATGGCTGCAGGAACCACTGGGTCGTGCTTCGCGGCAGCGGCATTGTTCGCGTCAGGCATGGCGGTCCTTCTTTCGCCGATTTTTGTCGAACCGCTTCAAGGCGGTGTTACAAGCAAATTTCTGATCCGGCACTTATGGTACCGGATGTTTGGCCGTCTGTCACCGTCCAGTGCTAGGGGGGAATCGAGGAGTTTGCATCGGGCGGGTCTGCCTTACTCAGACCCCGTGTCCTTGGCATCGGTGTCTTCGCGGTTCAGACGATCGAGCACATCCTTCAGCAATAGGGCGGTCTTGTAGGGGATCACCTGCTGCTGAGGCAGATCGGGCAGCGACGGGGCGACGCCTTCGGCGATGGCCAGCCAGATGGGCTGGTCTGCAAACATGTGCAGTTTTTCCAGCTTGGCCTGCAGGTACTCGGGAGTCCAGAACCCGACGATCTCCATCAGCACATTGCGTCCGTCCTCGTGCCGGAACACGAAATCCGGCACGAACGTCCGTTGCGTCTGGTATAAGATCTCGTCCTCGCGGACCAGCGTCCAGCCGTCGCGCGGCGCTTCGCCCCAACGTTCGGCAAACGCCTGCTCGACGTTCGAATCGAACTCTTCGGGCGGCGGCAGGTGGCTGTGCAGCCCATCCTCCGAGGACAGGTCCAAGCTGAGCACCCAGCCGCGACGCCGCGTGTGAATCGTCGCGTGCATCCGCCACTGGCCGCAGGCGATCAAGGCCGGCAGGAACCGAGCCATACTGGCCCCGTACCGCCGCGTCTGCCGCATGACGGACGTCGGCCCATCCAACTGGATGCGAAACTGGCCGTCGCCCAGTCGAGCGATCGTGTGCATCAATCGCGCAAGCTTCGCATACCGCAGAATCGTCTTGAAGTCGTCCCGAGCCCAGATGATCATTTTTTCGGCATCGAACAGAGCCGCTTGGACCTGCGCGACGTTGTAGCGAGCCAGCAGATCGGCGGGACGTTCGTAACCCTCGAAGCGGCCGAGCCGATGGAATTCGATGATGTCGGCGAACAGATCCCGATCGATTTCTTCCCACGGTCGTCCCAGTTCGGCGGCGATCCGGGCCTTGATCTGCCCTTCGGCATGTTCGAACAGCCGATCCGCCGTCCGGACCAGCGGATGGTATCGGGCGGCGATCCGGAAGACCTCGCGACGCAACTCGACCGCTCGTCCCCGCCGATCGCGATCGTAGACCGACACATCGTCCAGCAGTTTGCAAAAGGCATCGATCCGCCGCTGAGGGCAGTCCGGTTCGGCGGCGAAGATCGAGCTGACCGCCGCATGCAATTCCTTCCGTGTCTTGCCGCTGCCCTTGCGGTAGATTTTCAGCATCTGGTCCGCATAGTGCAGATAATGAGCATGCGTTCGCTGGGTCAGACGGTCCGGATGGACCTGGCCTGACTGGAAATCATAGACAGCGATGGCCTGGTCTCGAGTCAACATAATCGCAAAAAGGGGACGGGGGTCTTTTCTTTGGCAGCGAGCGGGCGGTGCAGCAGCGTCGTCGCATAGCTCGACGTGCTCGTTCCACCCAGGGCGACCTAGTTTATCACGCGACCGACTGGGCGGAATCCAAGGCGAAGCGCCGAGCAGCCGGGAAGACTACATCGGCTTCCGCCCGCCCGCAGTTCCGTCCAGTCAGGTCCAGTTCAGTCTAGCAGATATCAGTATCGTGTTCGTCCGTTAGCACCATGTTGTTCAGATTTTCCGATCATTCCCATGCCCTATGGCGACATGCCCCGCGAGCCGTTCTGTATCAACAAAGCCATGAATAGTCCCGGTTGGCGCCGATCCATGTCACGGCGGGCCGTTGACTTGGCTATTGTGCCTCGCACGCAGGAGTAGTCTTCGGAGGCCAAGGGCGTTCGATGCGGTGGCCATCGAGCGTGAACTCGACCGGCGGCAGAATTTCCCCTTGGGCATTGCGCGGTAACCGGCTTTCCATCGTGGGAAATTCGTCCTGCCGGTACGACCGGTTGACCAGCGGCGCGGTTCTCATGCGTGGGCGGTAGGGCGATTGGCCGTACACACACTCGATGGTGATGTCCGACGGGGGATAGTTCGAATTTCGGAACAGCGGATGTGTCGGGTCGGGATCCGCCATCTCGCGCACCTCGCGCTCTCCCCGATACGGCGCCAAGGTGTCGATCCAGACGATCAGCTTGAGAAGGTCCAGCGGTTCCATTCGGACATCGTAGTGCTGGCCGCTACCGGCGATCTCGACCAGCGGGCTGCGGTAGGACAGGGTCGAAAGGGGGGGCACGGTCGTGTAGTCCTCGGGACGCCAGGGAGCCTGTTGGGCGATCAGCGTACCAGCGATCCCGTGAGTTTCCCGCCGGGCGGGGAAGTCCCCATGACGAGCGGCTCCTTCGCCAAGTGTCAGCGTGACGTACGGTTCGCGGAAGATGCCGAACGAGCCGGGGCGAAGGGTCAGGTCCAGCTTTTCGCGAGCTTCACCGTCGCCCTGGTGACACGCGCCGCAGTACTGGTCCAGCAACGGCTGGATGTCGCGCTGGTAGGCGAGACTCTTTTCCGGACCCCACGGATAAGGGGCGATTCGGGTCGGGGGCTGAGCTGCGGCGGACGATAAAGCCAAGCCGGTCGCCGGAGTTCGACTGTGTTGCTCGTGGCACCCCACGCAACCTCGCACTTCGCCGGGCATCAAGTTCGTAAACGAGCGCATGGTATGCAGCGTGCGGTGTTGGTCGTCCAGAATCTGGAAATGCAGGGCGATGTTCGGAGGCGCCTCGAACGAAACCGATCCGTCGGAGCCGATCGGCACGGTCCCCAGCACGCGTTTGATGCCATCGTTGACGGTCAGCGACATGGGCGGGCCGGCATGCATGTGGGGATGGCAGTTTGGATGGTCGGCGTCCTGGATCTTCTTGCCCAGGGTAAAGGTCGTATTGTCCAGGCTCAGAACGCGCAGATAACGGCCCTTCTGCCGGAGTTGGTCGGCTAGGGGTACGTTCTGATAAATGTCAGCACTGTACAAAACGCCGGACCGCACCGGATTCCAAGCGTACTGCGGGCCCGGCCAGGCAACGCGATCGGGCAGCACGGGCGGGACCGCGCGAGGGCGAACCGGCATGCCGTACAGGATGTGATACGCGCCGTCGTAAATCAGCTCTCGATTGCCGTAGATATCCATCAAGAACAACTTGTACCGGCTAGCGTTGGTGCGAGTTTGGTAAACTTGCGTCGGCATCCCGCGCCGGATCGATACCAGAAACAGATCTTCGCCGAGCGGGTAGGGGGACTTGTAACCGCCGTACACGCCCGAGGTATGGTACCGGTCCGTTTCCATGCGCTCGGCCGGTCCATCGCCGACTTCGATCCAAGGCAATTCCTGCGTCACCTTGGTCAGCCCGTGCGGATAGTTGAATCCCTTGGCGATATCCAGGATCCCGATACCGCCCCAGTACACTTCGTGGTGGCCGTGAGCGCCGAACAGGACTCGGCTGGTACCAGGGATCGGCCGGGCTTCCATCAACAAGTCGGGCCAGTAGCTCTGATTGCCCCAGAACACACTGGTCCCCGTGCCGTCCGGGTTGACCGTCCACAGGCTCTGGATGTGGAACAGATCCTTGTCGGTGTATTCCCAGCGGGTGTACAGGATGCGGCCGTCCGGCATCAGAGCCGGTGTGTATTCCGGTTCCCCGCCGCCGCTGAGAATATAGATGTTTTGGCCGTCCGCATCGCAACGGGCCAACAGGGTGCTGGGATGCCCGACCACGCAACGCGCATAGCTGTTGCCGCGAGTGGTCATGAACGCGATCCCACCGTCGGGCAGGTAGATGGGGTCCATGTCGTCGTAGTCGGCGTCGGTCAGTTGGCGCAGTCCCGTGCCATCCACGCCCACTTCATACAAGTGAAACGTCTTCTCGCTGGCAGGACGGAAACAGAACAGCACGCGTTGGCCGTCAAAGGAAACGTCCGGACGCCAGTGCCAGCCCGATCCCAACGACTCGCCCAATTTCCGGATCTCGCCGCCCGGATGCAGTCCGTCCAGCACCAACAGCCGCACACAATTCAATTGAGCCTGCGGATAGACGCGGTGCATCGACTCGTGCGGATAACGTTCCGGCACATCGATAAAGACCAGCTTCGAAAAGTCGATCGCCGGATGGGCGAACATGATCTGCCGCTTGACTCGCCGCACATCCAGGTACAACGTCAGGGCGTCGGGCGAGTCCGCCGGCAGCGTGCCGAGCTTCGCCTCGAGCCCGGCCAACTGGGCCAGTTGGTCAGTCAACTCCGGCGGCTTGTCGAGGGCCTGCCAGCGGGTCGCCATCTCGCGCGCCCAGCCGATCTCGTCCTTAGCTCGTTGATCGAAGGGTTTCCCTTCGGCTTGATAGATCCATTCGTCTTCCAAGCGTTCGTCCGCCTCGATGGCGGTCAGTGTACGGGTCTCCGGTTCCTCCAGTCCCAATCGCACGGCACGAGGCAGCAGTTCCCCGGAATCGTCGTTCACCAGCATTCCCCAAGGCGCCATGCCCATGGCGCCCAGTACGTCCACCGGTCGCCAGTTATGATCGTCGAATTCAGGATCGGCGAAACGATCGGCCGAGCGGGTTGTCATCCGCCACGAGTTATCCGACCAGATTTCGAGATCACTTCCGGGCCCGTCGTGACGGATGCGTGCGGCGAGCGTCAATCCGCCCAAAGCGCCCCAATTCACGCCTTTGACCGCCAGCACGTTCTCGCCCTTGTACAGCAAGTGGCCGATCTCGAATCGCTCCACCTCGTTCCAACCGGTGCCGGCAGGATTGGCATCGGAACCGACAAGAGTCCCGTTCACGTAGAATTCGTAGTTGTTGTCCACCGTGATCAGGGCGGCAGCCGAGATCGGCTCGCCCTCCAACCGGAACGACTTGCGAAAGAAACAGGTGAAATTGCCCGTACTGCCTGTGTGAGCCTTGTCCCAAATCCACTGGGCTTTCGAAAGGCGCGGCAGGATTTCTGGTTCGTTCGCAGATGGGGCTTGGCCCAGGCTGATCGCCGAGATCCAAAACATCGAAACAGCGACAATGGCGTGGATCGATCGCGGGCAGAACGTGCAAAGTGGGCTCATGAGAATCTCCTTTTGACAACGCATTATATCCTCATCCGGGCGCTTAAAGCCGCGGCTGCCGCAGCCACTTTCTGTCCAAATTCGCGGAACGTCGCCACCGGCAGTCGTTGACTGGGCGCCGCGATCACCATCGCTGCGACCAATTGGTCCGTGTGATCGAACACAGGGGCGGCGACGCAATGGGCGCCTTCGATGTCCTCGGCCCGGTCGATGGTGTATCCGTCGCGGCGGGCTTGCTCCAGTTCCCGCTGAAGCTGCGCCGCATCCGTGATCGTGTGCGCCGTGCGCGCTTCGAACGACTGCTTCTTCCAACGGCGGACCCGATCTGCTTCATCGCCAAATGCCAGGAAAACCTTGCCAGGCGCGTTGCAGTAAAACTGCAACCGCAGTCCCAAATCGAAGATCAAGCGTATCGGGTGCAGCGAAGGCAGGAAATAGACCAGTACCGCCTGGTCGCCGCTGGGCACCAGCAGGCCGACACTCTCGCGGCAATCATTCCGCAGGGCGTGGACGATCCCCGTCGCTTCATCCACCAGGTGGCGACCCACGCTTCGAGGAATCGCCAGTTGCAACAGCTTGTCGCTAAGGAAGTAAACCTTGCACGAGTCCCGGATCACGAACCCGCGGTCGCTCATGTCACTCAAGATGCGAAACGCCATGTTCTTGCTCACATCCACCAACCGATGAAGATCGGACAACGTCAGCCCCTCGGGATGCTGACTGAGCGCCTCGAGAATCCCCAGACAGCAATCCGTGCTGGGCGCACGCGGCCGACGATTCTCCGTAGCAAGATCCATGCGTCTGACTCCCGGTTGTTCTATGTGTAATCCACATTTTACATATAGTACATTGCCGCACAATAACCAAAAAGGGTGGTTCAAGAGGGCTGGCAGGCGACTCGGGAAGTTTTTTTTTCGCCCAGACAAAGGTCGGTCCTTGTGTTCGGTCTTCAAGGGTTGTAGACGGACTAGGGGGGGCGGGCCGATTGCGGCTCTCTACGCGTCCGGTCGGGAAGTAGCGTTTTCGGGTCGATGTTTGCACCACCCGGTTTGCACCCGTTGCCGCGAGCGGTTAGCATGAAGGTAGCATG
>REEF01000064.1 GCA_007695205.1 Planctomycetaceae bacterium | reverse complement strand
ATCCTCCGTTGGTTGACTCTGGTGCTTCAGGTTGGTAGCGTATGAAGGAGATTTCCACGCGCCATCTCCCCCACCACCCAGCTCGAGGAGAGCCTGCCATGAACGTCTTTCCATTGTTTCGGCTCATGACCCTGACCGCTGTCTTGCTGGCCGTCGCGGTCGGTTTTCCGGAGGTCTTCGGTGCGGAAGTCGTGGCTGCCAGCCGCGAATACTACGTGGCGCCCGACGGTAACGATGCCAACGAGGGTAGTCAAGCGGAGCCCTTCGCCAGCATCCCGCGCGCGATGGCCGCGGTGCGGGAACTGCGTCTGGCCGAAAACCCGGTGGGGCCGGTCACCGTTTTCCTGCGCGGCGGCGTGTACCCGCTGGCCGAGAAACTGGTGTTTACCCCGGCCGACTCCGGCACGTCCGACTCGCCGGTGACCTACCGCTCCCACCCCGGCGAGCGGGCAGTGCTGAGCGGCGGCCGACGTCTGAGCGGCACTTGGCAACGGACGCCCGGCAAGCCGTACTACGAGCTGGCCGTTCCCGAAGCCCACGACAGCCAATGGCGATTCTTCTCGCTTTACGTGAACGGCGAATCGCGCATCCGGGCGCGCACACCCAACTGGGGGCAAAAGGTGTTGCGAGCCGACGGCCGCGCGCCGGGCGAGGACCCCCGGCAGGCGTTCCGCTATTTCCCGGGCGACATCGACCCCGCGTGGTCTCATCCGACCGATATCGACGTCGTCCTGCTTCAATCCTGGACGCCCACCCTGCACCGGATCGAGGAGATCGACGCCCAGCGGCACGTGGTCCGCTTTCACAGCACGCACGGCCGCACGGTGGACTTCTGGGAAAGGAACTTCCGCTACTACTTGAGCAACGTGTTCGAGGCGCTTGATGAGCCGGGCGAATGGTACTTGAACCGTCACACGGGCACGCTGTTCTACTACCCCATGCCCGGCGAGGATCCGAACGAGTCGGTGTTCGTTGCGCCGGTGCTGAAGTCGGAAATGATCGAACTGGCGGGCGATTTGCCGGCAGGCCGGTTCGTCGAACATGTCCACTTCCGCGACCTGGACTTCCGCCATGTCGACGCCGACCTGGATCGCTACAACGGCGTATACCGCCAGGGCCACATGTTCCTGACGGCGGCGGTCGTCGGTCGGGGGCTGCGCGCGGCGTCCTTCGTGGGCTGCACCTTCGCGCAGCTCGGCGAGTACGCGCTCGAACTGGCCGACGGTTGCCGCGACGTGCGCGTCGAACGGTGCCATATCCGGGATATCGGGGCCGGGGCCATGCAGTTGGGCGTCACCGACCTGAAAACCCTGTTGACTCCGCGATTGGCAGCCAACGCCGGAACCGATCCGGCCGACGCGCCGCAGCCCGACGGCCAGGGCGCGGCGGTCCAGGAAGTGCTCGACCTGGTGATCGACAACAACTGCATCCATCGGCTGGGTACCATTTGGCACGGCTGCTACGGCATTGTCAACCGGTTCGCCAGCCGCACGCGTATCACGCACAACGAAATTTTCGACACCCACTGGGATGCCATCGGCCTGGATGCCCGCTGGAATTGGCAAGGCGAGAAGTACTCGCACGGCAACGTGGTAGCGTACAACCACCTGCACCATCTGGGCCTTCGTTACCACACCGACGCGGCCGGGGTCTACCAGTTCGGGCCGCTCGATACGCATATCCACCACAACCGAGTCCACGACAATGTGGCGTACCCGTACATTTGCGGCTTCGCGGGCATTTATCTCGACCAGCAGTCGCGCGGCGCCGTCGTGGAGAACAATCTGGTGTACGACGTCGAGTGGTATGCCTATTTCCAGCACAAGGGGGTGGACAACGTCTTCCGCAACAACATCGGCGCGTTCGCCCGCGACGGCCTGATCCGCCGCGGCGCGTTGAGCGACACGTGGCGGGCAAACCATATGGAGGCGTATCGGAACCTTTATGTGACGGACGACGACATCGCCCTGCGGCACGGTTGGGTGCCCGGCGACCGGCCGCCCATGCTTCGCAGAAACATGTACCACACGCTTGCGTCCGACGTGGAGTTGACCTTCGCCGACAAGAGCTTCGCCCAGTGGCAGGCAGAAGGGCAGGACGAGGGTTCGGTCGTGGGCGATCCCGGCTTTCGCGATCCAGCGGGCCGCGACTTCTCGCTGAGCCCCGACGCACCGGCCGTGGCCGCCGTCGGCTTCCAACCGTTCGACCCGCAGATTCGCACAGCCGGGCTTTATGGCCCCGATGCGTGGCGGAACGTCGGCCGCCGATACCCGCGGCGACAGCCCACGGCGGTGTGGACGCCCGCGGATCTTGCCCGGCTCGCGGCGTTCGAGATGGACTTCGAGGACATGCCCGTCGGCTACCAGCCCGACGTGTTTCGGCTAAGCACCTCGGGCGAGGGCACGTTCCAGGTGACCGACCAGGCAGCGTACCGCGGCACGAAGTCGTACAAGTGCATCGACCGCAAGGGGCTGGCCAGGAGCTTCCATCCGGTTATCCAGCTCACGCCGCGCGGCCTCGACCAGGGCCCTGTCACCCTCTCCTTCGCGGCCATGCTGCACGCCGAAACGCCGGCGCCCTTGAACGTCGAGTTCCGAGGCGCGGGCGGCACGAGCGAAACCGGTCCGTCGCTGCAGTTTCTGGCCGACGGCCGCATCCTGGCCGGCGGCCAGGAGGTGCTTCAGGCCCCGCCCGGAACCTGGACCCACGTGGAAATCGCCTTCCGCCTTGGCGACGACGCACCGGCCACCTACACACTCAACCTGCGGCACGACGGTGCGACCACGCAACACGTCCTGCCGTTCCGTCACGACGCGTTTAACCAGGTCCGCTGGCTCGGCTTCTACGCCAGCGCCGACGTGGACGGCGTCTTTTACCTGGATGATATGAAATTGAGCCTGGAAGAGTAAGGCCGGAAAAGGGGACGGGGGTCTTTTCTGCAGAAAAGACCCCCGTCCCCTT
>REEF01000065.1 GCA_007695205.1 Planctomycetaceae bacterium | reverse complement strand
GTTTTTTCAGACTTTTCCTGCTCAGACGGGAAAAGGGGACGGGGGTCTTTTTTGGCGCAAGGACGAGGACTACGAAGGCTTCCTCCGTGTGCTGGGCGAAGGCTTGGAACGTAATCCCGTCGAGTTGTTCTCGTTTACGCTGATGCCTAATCATTGGCACATGTGTTCGGCGTCCCTCCGAGGATGGGTTGATGGGACGGATGCTGCGCTGGGTCACGGCCACGCACACCCAGCGCTGCCATGCCCACGATCATACGACGGGCGAAGGTCACTTGTACCAGTCGCGTTTCGAGAGCTTTCCCGTCGCCGATGACAACCACTTCCTGGGCGTCTGCCGGTATGTCGAGCGGAATCCGCTGCGGGCGAATCTGGTCCAGCGGGCGGAAGATTGGCGTTACGGTTCGCTGTGGCGGTGGGCTCAGGTGGTGGAACCCCTTCCGAAGCTGCTCTCGCCCTGCGCCCTGGCCGATTCCTCGAACGCCGAACTGGATCGAACATGTGAACCAGTCGCTCAGCGAGCAGAAACTGGCGGCGCTGCGAGAGTGCGTCGGGCGCGGCCGACCTTTTGGAGATCCGGCCTGGACGGCAGAAGTCACCCAGCGGACACACTTGGGCTATACGCTCCGTCCCCGCGGTCGCCCGAGAAAGCGGCAGCAATGACCGAAAAGACCCCCGTCCCCTGGTATGTTGCCCCTCTTCAAAAAACAACTCGATGAGAGCGCAGCCGAACACGATACCGACCTACTTTTAAGAGGAATTGGAAAAAACGTCACTTTTCTTCGCCACCCACCCAGACAGTGCCGCCGAACAGACCGCCGACGGTTTCGTTCGTTCAGCCGGCGAGCGGGGCCGATTCCACGGCCCCGGCCGATCTTCACGTCGTCGTTCGCGACGACGATCCCGACGGCCGCGTCGTCAATGTGCGACTGTACTTGAACGAAGCCTTCGTACGTCAGGAGAGCCTCGCACCGTGGGAGTGGGGCTCCGCCGATCAAGACGACCAGACTGTGCAAAACATGCCGATGTGCGCCCGCCGTGGAAGATCAAATCGTCGCCACAGCCAAGGCTCTCCTGACTGAGGGCTTCCATCGAAGTAGTCCGGGTAACGGTCGGGATCCTACTCGCTCACGGACACCGGGGCGACCCCGACGGCTCTGCCGGCCAGGGGGCCGGTGTCGAAGGAGACCTCCACGAGGTACTCGGCAGGTCCGTCGCTAGGCACTCGACACGAGTGCGAGCAGAGGCCGCCTCACGAAAAGCCGCTGACGCCGCGGCTGATCGGGCGACCGTCCAGCGACAACAGCAGGATCTCGGCCGCCGGTTCGGCTTGGCGGAATTCCTGGTTCTTGCCGACTTTGCACGACCGAAGCACCAGCCCGTCGGACGCGGATAGCCGAGGCGTGATCGTGACGTTGTCGCCGGGACGGATTTTGCCGACTTGACGCGGCAGGGTGACATGCATCAACAGGTCCGGCAATAGGACGATCTGCGTCCGCTGGCCGGTCTGCACGCGGTGCTGCGGACCTTTGTCCTTGTAGAACGAATACAACCAGGTCTCTCCGGCGGCATCCGGCATCTCCAGTTGGAGCGAGGAGACGTGGTATTCGCCCGTGGGCACGTCCGTTTCGCTGTCAAGCTGGTCGATGGCGACCAACTCGCCCAAGTCGCTCAGCAGTTGAGCGGAGATTCTCACCTTTTCATTGCGGTTCTGTTTGGCGGCCAACGTCAGGGATAGCTTGCCTTGCTCCGCGCTGCGCAGGCTCGCCACGACCGAGGACGCCAACGGGTCCGAGCGGACGACATAGGTTTGGCCCTCGTGCCGTAGGGGCTTGCCCAAGGGGAATTGCTCCGTGATGGCACCGAAGCGGCCGTCGTTGTCCAGGTCGATCCAGAGGCGGTCCTGGCCGACCGTGTTGAAGCAACCGTCGGCGTTGCCGTCGATCAGGACCGTCGCCAGCGGACGGCCGCCGATCTCGATGCTTCCTTGGGCGTAGCCGCGCACCGCGTATCGCAGCCCGTCGCCCAGGCTCGCGCGGCGGAAAACGACGGTCCGTTCGACCTGCACGGCCTCCGGCTCAAGTTGGACCGTGATCCAGGCGGGCAACTCCAGTTCACGGCCCGACAGCGCGTGACGTTCCAGACCCGTCAAGCGGCCGTGGCCATCGGCATCGAGCCACAACTCCGGTCCACCGGCAGCGTGGGGCAGCCACACGATCGCCAGGCCGGTTTCGGGGCCAGGTCCGACGGGCAGCAAGCCGTGCTGCGCACCATCGCCGAGCGCCGGATCTCCTTCCAGCGGTTTGGCCGGAGTCGTCCGGAATTCGATCGCCCGGAATTGCAGCACCGAGCGCCCATCCAACGCGGCGTCATCTTTGAATTCCAGCGATCCGGCGGCTTGGGAAGCCGCGCCCAGCCACAAGGCCAGGCAGTAGACTGCGACGCTCGACATGGCCTCACCACCTTTCGTCTTCCGGAGGATTGCAGTTGATCAGATTCAACGTGATACGCTCGAAGAGTTCATCCGGAGGAAGCGACCAGAGGGACATCACCGAAGCGACATAGTCCCGTTGGCGTCCTTCCTCCCGCGCCTTAAACGCTGCGGTCTCCCGCTCCGCGATCGCCAGGGCCCGCCGGGTATCGACCAGTGCCCAGGCATTTACCCATTGCTCGCGGCCGATCCCGCCGGAGCCCGCTCCCACAAGCTCGGCGCGCGGCTGCAGGTCTTCCAGCATCTGCCGGGCGATGTCCGGATCGACCAGCGCCAGGAACAACGCCATGACCACCTGGGACTCGACGACCCGCGCCGGGGAGTCATCCTGCCGGTTGGTCGGACGCAGGGCGAGCACCTGCCACATTCGAACTCAAAGAGGTCAGGCCTCTTTGTTTTGGCTCAGGTCTCTGATAGACTCCCGTTTTGGCTACGATGCCGGGGAAATCACGATGCCACGACCATCTCGCGCCGAC
>REEF01000456.1 GCA_007695205.1 Planctomycetaceae bacterium | reverse complement strand
GGCGTTGGTGCGGTGATCGCGCCGCTGTGGAGCGTCAACGATGCACTGGCCCGCGAATTCGCGCGTGTCTTCTACGATCAGTTGCGATCTCAGCCCGGCTGTACGGTTGGCCAAGCCGTGCGGCAGGCACGACGGCACATCAGGGACGCCGCTCCGCACAACCCCACTTGGCTGGCGTACACCCTGTACGCACATCCCAACGCGCGCGTCCGTTTTGACAGCGGCTGAAGGCCATGCCCTGAGCGCATGGCTCGATTTCGTCTAGCGGAGAACTTGCGGAAATGCGAAACTCTGCAGCATTCGCTCGGCCGGACGAGCCCAGGTCGAGAAAGGCTGCGTCCTATCCGTACAAGGAACCGCATTGAATGCGTGCTCACGAAGTTAGACAGATCATCCGCTCGGTGTTCGCCGATTGGTGTCGTTCGCATCCAATGCCGTTATGCGGACGGCAATTTCCCCTACAATCTGCCTTGGGACACCAGGGTCCGGCTCGAAGAATTGCTGAAGGTACACCAGCACCGCTGGGACCGGGGAGCGGATGACTTGGGCGTGAAGGTCTGGTTTTGGCGCGGGATGGTGGAGGGGGTCTCTTGCTCGGCAGCCAAGTTCCTGGAAGTTGGGCCACGCCTCCTGGAAGCCTTGCCTCACATCCAGATGGTCGAAATCTACGGAATCCAGGGCCGAGGCGCAAAGCTTGCCGCCAGCCGCGAGTTGTCGGCGGCACGGTCGCTGCAACTCAAAGAACTGGCCGGTGACGACGGGGAGCGGATCATCCGCTCGCCGCATCTGACTCGAATTGAAAAACTGTGGGTCGCCCTGCCGTGCCCGACCGACCTGGCTTGGCTTCTGGACAAGCCCGTTACGCGGCGACTTCGAGTGCTCGATCTGTCCGGGTCGAAACTCACCGCAGAAGTGCTTGGGTTGTTCGGCCAGACGGATGCGGCCGCCGGACTGGAGACGCTCGTTCTCGATACTACGGGGATGGATGATGAGATGGCGCGGCGGTTGGGCGAGGTGACCACCTTCCGCAATCTGAAACGGTTGTCTGTCGCCCATAATCGACGTCTGGGAACGGCGGGGATCACGGCCATTCTCCAGGCCGAGTTCGCACCAAGGCTCGAAGCCTTGGAATTCGCCTATGACCGGCTCGATGCCTCCCGGATCAAGCGGCTGATCGAATCGATCGCGTCGTCTACAGCATCAGCGCAGCGACATGCGAAAGCGTCGGAAACATAACGTCGGTTCTCCGTGTGGATCGGCTGTGACACCTACCCGGGCAATGTCATGAGAGCCGTCGCTGGCGAGCCACGCTTTGGCAGCGGCATCCTCGCGTAGATAAGCGTCCCAGAACGCGATGCTCAGCGCAAGGATGGCCCGATGATGGTTCGGGTTGCGCGACTGCGTATCGCCCCGGCAGGCGGCGGTGGGTGAACGCCGAATGTTCGGCGCTGTCCAGCACCAGTTCGTACTTGTCGCCCGGGGGTAGTGCGGGGAATACGGCGAGCCGCGATTTGACCGTCTGGCCGCCGATCGGCGACGTATCGTGGGTGCCGGTCATCAGCAGCCAGGGCATCTTGACAGACGCAGTCCGGCGATGCCCGCCGATTGACCGGAGACCGCTTGGGTCGTCTGGGCACCAAAGGAATGCCCCGACATGCCGACGCGGTGCAGATCGAGCCGGCCCGCCAACGCATGGTCGGCCGCCGCGTTCCACTCCGCAAGCCGGTCCAGCACATCGGCAAGGAATTTCGGGCAGGAAAACGTCATGTCAACCTTCTGCCCATCACTGCTGTGTCGCCGTTCGGCCAAGCCAGTCCTGTGCTACAATCGGTATCGTTGCCGCGGGATTGTCGTCAACGTATGGCCTCGCGTTCTTGTAGGTAGAAGAGATGAAATGGCGTGACTGGCTGAAAAACTGGAACATGGTATCGCTTAAGATCAGCGTGCCGTATTTGCAGATGGAACGGGCTCCCAAGGGAAAGGGAGGGCAAAGATCTGACGAAGTTGGAAGCTGAGAACGCACGTGACCTGTGAGGAACGCTAGCTACGAAGGGATCAAGGATGCCACAGCCTCCTGAAGACACAAGACGCTCGTTTGCGACTGAACAAACGGTAACGTGCGCAGCATGTGGGTCGGATTTCACAGCCAGACTGTGGCTGATCATCGATGCGGACGAGCGGCCGGATTTGTTTGAGCGAGTCTGCGCGGGCGACTTGTATCGGCTGTCCTGCCCGCACTGCGGCGCGGTGGTCGAGATCGACGCGCCGCTGTTGATCTTCAGGCCCGACGCGGAACTACCGCTGCTGTTCTCCCCAGCCCGCCACACCAGCGACGAACAGAACCACGAACATGCAGCCCAGTTAGGCAACAGGCTGCGCCAGTCGCTGGGCGACACGTGGCAGGACGAGTGGGTCACCGCAGGCATTCCGGGTGCGCCGAGAGATCTTCTCCGCGAGCTGTTGAGCGGCAGTCCTGACGGGATGTCGGAGGCCGGCGTTCATGGGATTCCAGTACCAGCCCAACTCCGCTCTGATTTGCAGCAAGCGCACGAGTGCCTGCAGCAGTACCTGCGAAGCGGCAGCCTGATCGCGCTAGATACTGCGACTGCGGCTTGCTCACATATCCTCGACCATCCCGATTTCACGACCGTCGATGTGAGATTTCAGTTGGATACGTGCCACGGTGCCGCCCATGTATTCACGTGTCGCTTCGACGCACACGGGGATGTAGCTGACGTGGATCGCGCGTTGGGTTTGTGTCAGTACGCGGTCCATCACGCGCCCGCGGACTCACCGCACTTGCCAACGTACTGGAACAATCTGGGAAACGTCTTGCGTGCCCGTTACGGGCGGATTCGTCGGCAGGAGGACATGGAGGCGGCAATAGATGCCTTCCAAAAGGCGGTCGAGAACACGCCTCCAGACTCGCCGGAACTGCCTCGACACCTCCACAATTTGGCGACCAGTT
>REEF01000066.1 GCA_007695205.1 Planctomycetaceae bacterium | reverse complement strand
TCCGCAGGTAGACGTAAGTCTTGCCGGTGCCGGTCTCCATCTCGATCGAGAAATGCGGGCAGGCACGGGCCTCGTTGGTCGCGGTATCGAACAGCTCCCACGATTCCAGGGGAACGGCTGGATCGGCGATCTCGATGTCGTTACGTCCCTGAACGGCTCGCGCATTGATCAACAACTTGTCCGGGGCCAGCAGCAGATGGTTGCCCACCCCCAGCTCGGTTCGAGTCTGGCCGGCGAACAGCCCGCCCCAGTCGCCGACCTCGATCGGCGTGTACTCAGGAGCGTCTTGCGGTTGCCCGTCGAACAGCCCGGTGACGGCAGCCACGGCGTCGAGCTGGTACTGCTGGTTGGCGTCAAATTGTAGCTTCATGCTTCTGTGTTCCCTTCCGCGTGCCCACCGACCAATCGGCGGATCCCCGCGACAAGATTCCGAAAGCTGCGAGAGCGGCCGTTCTCGGGATCAAGACACGGTCCGATCGCTCGCGAACCTTCCACCGGCTGGTATCGATGGTTCGTCAATCTTCTCAGTTCCTCCTTCGCGGAGTTCAGCCGCTCCGGGTCGCGGAACTTCCGTGTGGCTTGCTGCGCAGCGATTCCAGTAATTCCAAGACCGCGCTCCACGGCGTCCAAATCGGCCAGGTAGAAGGCCTCAAGTTCTTTGCATGCGATCCGAATCAACACCCCGGGACGCCCCGCCTGAGTGCAGAGCCGTTCCAGCTTTCGTTTAATGGCCTTACAGTTTGGCTGGGCGTCTTGGTCTCGCATCACCACAAACAAGGCGTTCGGGTTCCGATATCCACGAAGACGCCTGACCAATTGGCCTTCGAGATCCTGCTTGCCTTCAAACGTGATATAACGAGGCACCACGTCGTCGGGGAGCAGTTTCGGCAACAGGCCCTCCAGCATCGCAGCCGCAGAACGCTCTTCCAGGAAGAATACAAGTTCTCTCATTGCGGATCGGCTCCTTCGAAGAAGCCCTGTTTCCAGAGGAAGCCCATCTGGTCGCCTTCCCCCATGTACTTGGCGATCTGCGCATCATCCTTCGCTCGCCGAACCTGGGAATATCCCTTGTGCTTCACAAGCCAAAGAACCTCGTCGAGTTCACAGGCGTTGAGAAAGTCCGGCGAGTGCGTCGAGACAAACACTTGCCCACCGCGATGCGCGTACAGCCGGAACTCTTCTGCCAACTCGACCATCAGTTTCGGATACAACTGGTTTTCCGGTTCCTCGATGCACAGCAACGGGTGCGGGTTGGGATCGTGCAATAACACCAGGTAAGCGAACATCTTGATGGTCCCGTCTGAAACATACCGGTCCAGGAACGGAGTTTTGAACGCCCCATCCTGGAACCGTAACGTCAAGTAGCCGTCATCCATCAATCGCGGTTCGATCTTCTTGATGCCCGGGACACGTCGCACCATCGTGGAAAGAATCTTGTTGAAAACATCTGGGTGCTGTTCGTACAGAAACTGGGCTACACGCGGAAGATTGTCGCCTGTCTCCGAAAGATGCTCGGATTCGCCGGCGGCCTCCTTGCGGCCACGAGCAGCCTCGATGTGGAAATCGGACACGTGCCAGGACTCGATCAGTCGTCGAAAGGCATTGGCCGCCTTGAAACGCTCAAACTGTCCCAGCCCCTTGATCGCCAGAATGTCGGGAGCGTCGAGTTTCTGACTCTCGCGACTGAGTTCCTCATCCGGCTTGTTGAAGTCCTCTTCGTTGGTTATCGCATAGCCGCTTCCTCCTTCGAAATCGAGGAAGTGGAACGGCTTGCCGTGGCGGCCGCGTTTATATCGGAGGATCTCCCGTTTGACAAACGGAGCCCCATTCTTCTCGCCGATTTCCAGGGAATAGGTGACCAAGCGGGCGACGCCCACGATGTCCATGCGGTACTGCAATTCGATGAGAATCGAATCCGCTTTGGAATCTCGACTGACGACCTCCTGAAAACGGCCACGAGCGTCCAGAGCCTGCCGAACGTTCCCTTTCAGGCAATCGTGAAGGAATCCGAACACATCGAAGAGCGTTGTTTTTCCTGAACCGTTGGCCCCCACCACCACACAGAAGCTGGGCAGGTCGCGGAGGTGGACATTTCGAAACGTCTTGTAGTTCTTGAGCCGCATCGACTCGATTTTCATGGTCTTGTTCCTTCTTGCTCGCGTACCCGACCCTTTGCTCGGGGCACGACGGTATTACACCGTCTTGAAGCTGGTAACGCTCTTGGTCTTGAAGATCTGCACGGCGTTCGCCTTAAGTTGGTCGTTGCGGGCGAACCCTTCGTCCAGGAGCACGACCCGTTCCGGCTTCCGCCCAGCAATCGCCCGGATCAACTTCAAGGTCAGTTTCCGCTCCAGGCAAATGATAAACAGGCCGCGCGCAATGCTGTAGACCGTCTTGCCGGCCAAGGTCTGCTTCTCGACAGGCACGGTCAGCGGGTAGGTGTCCTTGAAGACCGAGGCGGCTTCGGGGTGCAATTCTCGCACCGCTGGTGCGAGTTTTGGTGGAGACAGGACGGTTCGTTCAAAGAAGGCGCCTGAAAGTTGACGTTCAAGTTCCCGTTTCCCCCAGTTCTCGCGCTGACAAAGGCGGAGGTAGAATTCACGCTCCTCATCGTGCTTACAGCGGCTCATGATCAGCAAGTTATGGGTCCAGGACAATTCTCGCACCAGCGGTGCGAGTTTTGGCTGACCGCTGTAGGTTTCGAAGAACTGCCGCATCCGCCAGAGGTTGCTGGCAGAAAACCCGCTCGCTCCCGGCCGCCGACGCTGGATGTATACCGCCAGGGCCTCAACCGTTCCCCTGCCCCATTGCTCTTCGGCAACTTTTCTGCTGATGTACTCGCCGATATTCCAGTACAGATCGATCAGCATGATGTTGGCGGCCGTTACGGCCCGCGTGCGCGCGACCTCGATCAACGCGACCACTACGTCGAAGTCCGACTCTGTAACGACAGGCGGCGATGGCGGCA
>REEF01000413.1 GCA_007695205.1 Planctomycetaceae bacterium | reverse complement strand
TTGGTCGTTGGCCGAAAACGACTCCCGACCCCGCCCGCGTCACCCATGCAAGGCTCCCTTGATTGACAAGAAACTCCTAGCCGGGTGCTGAAAGGCCATGGCGAAGCAATGCGTGGTGTTCCTGACGCCCCTTGACGGCGTACATCCAGTATGCGACAAGTTGGGGCACAGGGACGAACGCTGCGTGGTATCGAGACGTTCTCGAAGCGGGTTCTCGCATGATGGTTGGACCCATGGTTGGGGCGCAAGCGAACGTTCCGGGTTTTCCAAGGAGTCGAAGCAACCCATGGCAACCATCGATTTCGTCAAGGCTCGAAGGATCTGCACTTCCGAAGAATTGGAAGTGGTCGAGGCGACACGCCGAACGACGCTGGCTCAGTTGAGCCCCGCGGATGTCAAAAAACATATCACGCTGGCTCGAAAACTGCGGAACAAATGGCGGGACCAGGCGACCAGCCAGCGGCGCCGCAGCCAGGCAGCTCAAAATGCCCGAGTGACCCAAGAGAATCAACGCAGCCAGCAGAAAGCCCAATTGTTTGATGAGGTCTTGCAGCGGCTGGAACAGCAACAGGAAAGCCTCAGAAAAGCTGGCAAGCAGGCCACGACAAAGCCCACGGGAAATCCGCCCAAAGAGGTGCGGGCTGCAGAGCATCGGTCGGAACGCGCCGAAGTTCGGAAGAAGCTGGAGGAGAAACGCGAGCGGATCTCCAAGACCAAGAAGGCCACGAAAAAGTCGGTAGCCACAGCGAAGACCAAGAGTGCGAAGACCGCGAAGACGTCGAAGAAGCAACCGGTTCGTAAAAAGACCGCAAAAACCTCGATTCGCACCGCGTTGACCGGCCAGACATCGCCGATGGTGGCGCAACCCAAGATCGGCTCGGCCGCACCGAAGAGTACCAAGCAAGTGAAAGCCAAAACGGCGGCGAAGAAGGCCCGAGTCCAAGCCAGTGGCCTGCAGACCCGTACTCGCGGCCACGTATCGGCACGCGGCAAACGATCGCAGTCCCGACGCGATTCGCGGGGCTAAGGACAAGACCGCGAAGA
Organism: Planctomycetaceae bacterium; assembly: GCA_007695205.1. Taxonomy (GTDB): domain Bacteria; phylum Planctomycetota; class Planctomycetia; order Pirellulales; family Pirellulaceae; genus SKKK01. The sequence continues at coordinate 1,925 of REEF01000413.1, read as the reverse complement.
ACCGAGTGAAAACCCCGCGCGGGGATTTGCAGGAATAGGAGTCATCCGAACCTTCAAAACCACGAAGGTCATGTCGTCTTGCGGCTTGTTCGGCTGACCGTGGGCGACCACTTCCTCGTGCACGCGGCGGATGATTTCATGGGCAGGCTGGTCGAGATGGCGGCGAACGATATCCACCAGCGCATCGACCCCCAATATCTTTCCGCCCGGCGGCGATACTTCGTACATCCCATCACTGAACAACAACACGACGTCACCGACGTTCAAACGCACCGAGGGACCTGACGAAAAGACCGTGCTCTCCAGAATCCCCAAAGGCAAAGCCGTTGGGGTCGGCACCTTGCGTAATCGGCCGTGCGTGTCCAGGATCAGCGGCGGTGGGTGCCCGGCCGTGGTAAAGCTGCAGGTTCGATTGCGAGCGTCCAGGCGAGCGAACAGCACGGTGATGAAAAAGGCGTCGGGCATGCTGGGAAACAGGATCCGATTGGCCAGCGTCAGGATCTTGGCCGGAGTCCGATAGGTCTGGACCAGTGTCCGCAGAGTCGCTTGCAGTTCGACCGCCAGCAGGGCCGCCGCCAATCCGTGTCCCGTGCCATCGGCGATCACGATCCCCCACTGGTCATCTAACATGGGAACGAAATCGAAATAATCGCCGCCCACGGTTTCACAAGGGAACGACGCCCCGGCCAGTTCGTAGCCGGGCAGCACGGGGGATTGATGGGGCAGTAAATGCTGCTGGACATCGCGAGCAGCCAGCAGATCCGCTTCGCTTTTTCGCAAAGCCAGTTCCGCGTCCTTGCGTTCGGTGATGTTTTCCAAGAGCCCGTCGTAGCGGCACAGATGTCCAACAGCATCGTAACGGGGGATGGCGGAATTCCGAATCCAACGCATCGTGCCGTCGCGATGGCGGATGCGATGCTCGATCGGCGAAACCCGTTCACCGGATTCCAGCCGAGCCAAGTGCTGCAGGATCATCGGCCTGTCTTCCGGATGGATCATGCGAAACCACAGAAAAGGATCCGCAGCGTAATCGGAGGGAGCGTATCCGGTCGTTGCCAGACACCCCGGACCATGGTGCGTGGACGTGGAACGGCCATCGACGACCTCGACACTATAGGTATAGCTGTTGATCGACCCCAATAGCTGCTGGTAACGGTGTTCGCTAAGCAGCAGGGCCAACCGGGCTCGTTGCAGTTCGACCGCGTACAAGACGCTTCGGCGCAACAAAGGGCCACTCAACTGGCTGCGTGGCACATAGTCCACCACAACGCGATCGATCGCCTTCACGCAGGGATCGAGCGTCTCGGCATCGCCCACCAAAATGATCGGCGTCCCGTCCTGGGACTCGAAAAAACGTTCGCCGCACGCCGGCTCCGCGTTCCGCAGCATGCGAAGATCCAACAGCACCGCATCGGGCTGCGATGCGATCCATCCCAGCGGTCCCTCGGCCAACGAATACTGACATCGCAACTCGATTCGCGGGTGTTCGGCCAGGCTCGGACCGTCGTGCAGCATGTCCATCATCAACGCCGTCTCAGCCGCGTCGGGTGCGACGATCACCACATCAAGCACATCTGTAGACATCGCTATCTCGCCCCGCGAAATACCTTCGTCTGTAGCAGTCGCCACCGATACGACCACCAGATTCGACTCGCCGACAATTTCCTACTTCTTATCATAGCCTCTTTTGCGCCAGCCGTCTGCGCTCAGCAATCGGCTTTGGGGAACCCAGCTTTCGCCCAAAGGGCGGATTTTCCGGCAAAGAGGTAGTCAAGTCGGTAGTTTTCGGTTACATTACTCCGTTTGTACGCTGCGTTTATGGCGCGGGCATTCTCTGCGGTGCGAACGGGTTCGCGTCTGGGTTACGGGACGAAGTTCGGTCGGCTAGGGTGCTCGCGCGAATTGGCGAGGCTTTTTTTGTTTCG
>REEF01000826.1 GCA_007695205.1 Planctomycetaceae bacterium | reverse complement strand
TGGCGGCGAGTGATCGAAGCGGAAGCTTGACAGGTCATGATCGTGGGGTCCAGGACTGCATCCCGCGCGACAGATTGGGCTGCGGGGTACGAAAGACCCCAGATTCTCACCCTGCCAACAGTGGCTCGAGCCACATTGGCACCGGTTCGTTCAGCGTTCGCAAGCGTCCCTGCTCGAATACCCCGACCAGCCGGTACGGCCTGACGAGATCGTCGTTGTCATAGATGACGACATGGGGTATTTCACGGATAGCGGCCCGAAGATTCTCGATCGTGCGAGGGAAGCGGGAACGGAGTTTTTCCGGAGGCACGTTGTGGCCGCCCTGCGACACTCGCATCGCGACACGGACTTCACCGACATCCGGCCCTGAAATGCCGACATAGCACAGCACGACGGTGTAGCCCGCACGGGCTGTCTCGTGAAGAAACGACAGTTTATCTCTCACCGGGTCAGAGAACACGGTTTCGAAAACGAAGCTTGCTCCGCGCGCCACGAATTCGCGCCGCAACACATCCGCCATCCGAGCCGCCGCGTACGGTTCGAGGTCCAGTTCTCGGGCCAGCACGCTGGGATTGATGAACGGCAGGCCAATCTGTCGAAGGTGGGCGTGATAGAACGTCGTCTTGCCAGCGCCGTTGGGGCCCGCGAGGGCCACGACAACTGCTCTGGCGTCCAGCGGCGCTAAGTCCATCAATCGACTTCCTGAAACTGCCGGTTGATGAAGCGACCGCGCGTCCGCGTTCCATCGGCTTCGATGCGAACGAGCAACCCGCGAGCCTCCGGCGCTGGTTCGTAGTGAGGAAACGGCTGGCTGGCCAGATGCTCGACCACACGCTGACGCCCCTCGGGCGAATCCACCGACTCCAGGCATTCCGACAGCGGGCGAGTCGCCCCAGCGCGGCATAACGCCAGCGCTTGTGCTCCTTGCAGCAACGGTTCGATCGCGCGGCCAAGCCGCGCCCAGTACTCGACTTGCCCCGCAATCGATCGCTGGGCGATCTCCGCCGTAAGTCGAGCATCCAGCACAAGTTCATCGGAAAGCTTTACAGGTTGGCTCATTCTCGTACTGGTAGCAAAACGCTACCAAGGAGTCAACAGGCGGTTGGGCTCTGCCGAAGCGAAAAAGAAAAAAAGGGACAAACACAAGCATTGCTCGCATTTTTTGCCAGAATCCTTGGCATTTCCGGAAAATCTGGTCCGGATGGCTGAAATCGGAGTTTGGGGACCGTTTACAGGCGTTTGCTAGCGGATATACTCGGAACCATTCGTGTCGACTTGGTCGGCAGCCGTGCCGTGGCGACTTGGAATGTCCATGACCGGTGGCGGTTGCCTGCGTTCTTTTTGGCAGGAGGGACTTTAAATGGCTTCGAATCTCCCAGATTATGTCGCCTCGGCGCAACCCGTGCCGTTGGCCAGCCGGGTACCTTGGTATAAAAGCACGGCTCAGACGTATGCCGGCATCATGCTGTGGTTTGTGTTCTGGCACGAGGTTCCCATGGGCAGTGTGCTGCAGCCGGGCAGTCCTTACAGCGAGTTCGCTGGGGGTACGTTGGCCCAGGGGTTGGGCGTGGCCTTGCTGGGGTTGGTCATCGCCGCCTTGATCTGCCATTTTCTGTTCTACGTGGTTCCGGGCATGCTTGGTTTGCAGAGTGGTCTGCCGTTGTACATCGTGGGCACCTCTACCTACGGGGTCACTGGTGGCTTCCTGATGCCCGGTTTCCTGATGGGTTTGCTCCAGTACGGCTGGCTGGCGGTGAATTCTTTCTTTGCCGGAGTCCTGCTCTGTGCTCCCTTCGGCCAGGGGCCAGGCACGCTCGCTCACGCGGTGGTAGCGACGCTTTGGGCGATCGCTGCCGCGTTTATGGGGCTGAAGGGCATCCAGTATGTTGCCCGAGTCGCCACATTTCTGCCGTTGATTCCTTTGTGCATTTTGCTGTTGTTATTCTTTGCGACCGTCGGCGGGCTGGGTGGTTTCCAGGCTTCGGCGCTGGTCGAAGCGGGCCAGCGAGTCGAGATTGCTGTGGATGGCGGCGGGACGTTGCAAACCAAGGCGGCCTTAACCTCGCTGGGGGTGATCGGACTGCTTTGCACCTACATCGTCGGATTCTTCGCCACCGCTGGTGCGGCGGGTGTTGATTTTGGGATGAACAACCGAAATGCGAAGGACGTTCAATTGGGCGGCTTGGTGGGCATCCTCGCAGCGACCATCTTCGCTGGGGGACTGGCGTTACTGATCGTGGCGGGTGCTCATGGCGGTGGAACGGCAACGGACCCGGGGGCGCTGCAAGCGACGGCCTTGATGTCCGACATCATGGGCGAGAACACCGCAGCGGTGCTTTGGTATCTGTTGGCGATCGCCGCATTTCCACCGGCGTGTTTTTCGTCCTTTATCGCCGCCAACAGCTTCAAGACCACGTTGCCCAAGGTCAACCCGATTATCTCGTGTGGACTGGGCACTCTGGTGGCCATCATCCTGGCGGTCACCGGTTTGGCTGGAAACGCGGTCGGCGTGTTCACGATCATCGGCGCATCGTTCGGCCCGGTGTGCGGCGCGATGGCGGCGGATTATCTGTTGTCCGGCAGGAAGTGGGCAGGTCCTCGTGCCGGCTGCAATCCGGCCGGTTGGGTTTCCTGGGTGGTCGGCTTTGTTGTCGGTGCGGCCGATTTCATTCCGGGACTGGTCGGAAAAGTTCCCGTCCCGCCGGTAGCGGCTTTCGTGGTAGGTTTCGTGCTGTACGTGGTCTTGGCCAAGGCCGGATTACAGAGCCAGTCGCTGGAAATGCCCAAAGCTCAAGCGACGGAAGCCTGATCGGCGACACGTCGGAACGCACCCTGCGTAGGGCGGAGCAAATCTTCCGCCCTGCGTCGGTGCTCGGTGGGAGACCGAAAGGGGTCGGGAGTCGTTTTCGGGCAGGCGTTTTTCCACATGGATGACCGTTGCCCGAAAACGACTCCCGACCCCTTGGATTGCGATTCTGATGGTGTGGGGAACCCAACGTTGACCGATGCCCTGCGAAGCCTGTTGAACGACTTGGATCGGCTGGCCGACCAGGACACCGATGCGGACGGGGATGCAGAGATCGACGTCCGGGCCAGCACGGCCTGGTTGGCCCAGGCGAGTGCCGAACAGATCACGATGCTGCTGGCCAGCCTGCTGGACCGCTCGCCGCCGGAAAACACGGCGGTCGACACTTTATTGGCGGCCACATTTCAGCAGATCCTGCTCCGGATACTCGGCCGCTCGGGCCCCGGTCCGCCGTTGTTTTTGGACGACGCGATGGCGGCCTTGATCGCAACGGTCTACCGCCATCTGCAGCCGGTCAGCGAGGCTCGCGAGTTGTTGCCGATGCTGCTGAGCGGCTCGCGCGGGCAGCGAGCCTTGTTGGAACTGGCCGATTTGCTGGTCGATGATCCGCCACGCGATCCGACTCGGGTGGCAGCGGCGCTCAGCCCCTTGTTTCAGCATGACGACTATGACCCGCGATGGTTGTTTCCTCGTGTGCTGAACGCCTTGATGCACGCCTCGGTGGCCGTCTGCGTCCTGGATTTGGCCAACTTCCTGACGCGACGCCACCGTTTCGGACAGCATCCGGCTGCCGAGCACGTTCAGGCGTTAGCCTCGCTGCTGGGCGGCGTGGTCGGTCGGCTGGGCCAGTTGGAATCGACTCCGCCACAAAGCAGCCAGGAGATCCAACAGCGGAGCCATCAGATCAGCGAGGGCCTGTCACTAGCCATCTCGCTGTGCGACGCCCTGGCCCTGATCGGCGACCAGTCGGTGACGGGGAAACTGTATCAGGCCAGCCAGTTGAGTCATCGTCGTTTACGCGCCGAGGCGGCTGGCGCTTTAGCTCGGTTGGGTGAACTGCGAGGCCGTGACATGCTGATCCAGTTAGCGGCCGAACCTATCGTGCGGCTGCGCGTGTTGGCCTATGCCGAAGAACTGGAACTGCTGGATCAGATCGACTCGCAGTACCAGAGCGACCGTGCGCGAGCCCAGGGGGAACTGGTGCTCTGGCTGGCTCAGCCCTCCCAGATCGGCGTTCCTCCCGTCGGCTGTGACTGGATCGAATCTCGCTGCCTCTACTGGCCGGGCTTCGAAGAGGCCGTGGATTGTCACCTGTTCCGCTTTACCTACGTGTTTGGCGACATGCAGTTCACCAATGTCGGGATCGCTGGCCCGGTCTGCTACGCCTTTGGTTGCGATCTTTCCGAACTGCCAACCGACGATATGTTCGCCGCCTTTGCGGGCTGGCATGCGGAACACGAGGAGATGTACGAATTCCCCGTCTCGCAACTGCATCAGACCGAGCAGGTTCAGGTTGCGCGGCTCGCTCGTCGCTTGCACGATGAAGGCTACCAGCAGATCCAGCCTGACAAGCTGTGCCTGTTCTTTGGCGACCGGGTGCTGGTCGCTCGCGCCGTGTTGGACGATCAACCGGGCCTGGCCGTGGTGGACGACGTGCAGACCACCTGGATCCCCCAGGGCGACAGCAACCGTCCGCCGGGTCCCGACGAGGCCTATTGCATCTACAAAGGCCGCCGCCTGCTGGGCCATTTTAACGATTGATCCGTAGCCGAATTTGACCAGCCCCGTAGCCGAATTTGCCAAAATTCGGACCGGCCCCGTAGCCGAATTTGCCAAAATTCGGAACGGCCTCGTAGCCGAATTTGCCAAAATTCGGAACGGCCTCGTAGCCGAATTTGCTAAAATTCGGAACGGCCTCGTAGCCGAATTTGCCAAAATTCGGAACGCCAGTAGGCAGCCGTTGGAATACTGGAATACTGGAATATTGGGACGGGGGGAACGAAGCACGAAGCACGAAGCACGAAGAACGAAGAACTGATTTCACCCCACCCCCCATCACCCCCTCGCGATCGCTGATGCGGCACCCGCGGCACGCAAGCGACTTGCACCCCCCGAGCTACCGTGATAGGCTTCTCGTTGGAAAACCCGCTCGCCTAAATACCCAAACGAGGATTGCTATGAGACGAACTCTTCTTCTGACATGGATCGCCGTAATGTGCTGGTGGACCCTTCCATCCCGTGCGGCGGATTGGCCTCAGTTTCGTTACGATGCAGGCCGCACGGCGGCAGCTCCGATCGAATTGCCGACCGAACTCCAGTTGCGTTGGGTGCGTCCGATGCCCACCCCACGACCCGCGTTCCCCCACGAGCTGCGACTGGCCTACGACGCTTCCTACGAGCCTGTGGTGATGGGCGGCACGATGTTTGTTCCGTCGATGGTCAATGACAGCATGACGGCCTTGGACACGACGACCGGCAGCCAGCGGTGGCAGTTCTTTGCAGAAGGTCCGGTGCGCTTCGCCCCCGTGGCCTGGCAGGGCAAGATTTATTTTGTTTCCGACGACGGGTACCTGTACTGTCTGGACGCGGAAGACGGGTCCCTGCAGTGGAAATTCCGCGGTCTGCCCGAAGATCGATCGGACCGCAAGGTTATGGGGCATGGTCGGCTGGTATCGTTATGGCCAGCTCGCGGCGGCCCGGTGATGGCCGACGGCATCATCTATTTCGCGGCCGGTTTGTGGCCGACCGAGGGCGTGTTCGTCCATGCGGTGGACGCCCAGTCCGGCCAAGCGGTCTGGTCGAATACCGAAAGCGATCGGATTCCCAGGAGCAACTGGGACCATGGGATCGGGTTCTATTCCGGTTTGACACCGCAAGGCTATTTGGCCATCGTCGGTGACTGGCTGGTCGTGCCCTGCGGGTCGCAATTGCCCGCGTTCTTGGACCTGAAGACGGGCGAGTTGCATACGTACACGATGGGTTGGGGCGGTCGCAACGGCCTGCCCAAAGGCGGCTGGTTCGTGGCCGGGATCGCGAACTATCTCAGTCACAGCGGCGATCTCTACGATATCACTCGGCCCAGCGAAGAGCGGTTTGCCGACACCGCACCGGACGGGTCGGACTACAAACCGATGCTGTACCCTGGCGGCTGGACGCGATTGGATATCGAGCGAGCCAACCAGCGGGAACTGGATTCGTTCCGGCAACCGGTGTTCACGCCCGAGGTGATGTACGAGAGCGATCGGCGTATCGTGGCTCGCGATCTGACCGAAGTCAGCTTGCGTGAGAGAACGCCGGAGACCATCGCATCCTATCGTGAGGGAGATAGGTACCCGGACCTGTACGAAGGCGATTTTCGCGAGCTTTGGAATCTGAATGTCCGACGAGATGTGCACATCAAGGCGGGCAGCCGCCTGTACGTCGGTGCCCCGGGCCTGGTGGAAGCTCTGGATGTGAGCGGCCCGCAGCCCGAGGTGGTGTGGAGCGCCGAATTCGAAGGGACGCCCCAACGGATGCTGGCGGCCGACGACCAATTGTTCATCGTGACCGCCGAAGGAACGCTGTTGGCATTCGGAGCCCCCCAGCCCGGCCAACCCATCGTGCATGCCGCAACCGAGGCGGAGCCCGACAGTGGCTTCTGGACGGAAAAAGCCGCTTCGATCCTGCAAGCCACCGGCGTCCGGGACGGGTACGCCCTGGTGCTGGGCATCGATCAAGGCCGATTGGTCGAAGAACTCGCTCGCCAGTCCGATCTGCACGTGATCGCGGTGGACCCGGACGCGGATCGGGTGGCGCGGTTGCGCCGTCGTCTGGACGACGCCGGGCTGTACGGCACTCGCACGGCCGCCGTGGTTGGCGATCCGCTGACGTACCCGTTGCCGCCCTACATGGCCAATCTGATCGTTACGGAAACGCCGGACGCCTGGGACGAAACGCAAGGCGACCAGTTGGCCGACGTTGCCTTCCACGCGCTGCGCCCGTACGGCGGTGTGGCCTGCGCTTGGGGCTCGATGGCCGATTCCGAGCACATCCAGCAGATGGTCCGGCAACTGGCGCTTCCCGGCGCTCAGGTTCGACCGGCCGATGAATTCGTGCTGCTGGTCCGATCCGGGGCGTTGCCTGGCGCCGCCGATTGGTCGCATGCCGAGGCTGATGCGGCCAGCACGGGCGCCTGCAATGACGACTTTGTTCGCGCGCCGCTGGCCGTGCTTTGGTTCGACGCCTCGCAACGCTGGCACAAGTATCCCGGGCAGGTCCAGGTTCGCGTGGCCGGCGGTCGGATCATCCTGTCCGAAGAAGGCGTGCTGGTCGCGACGGATGTCTACACGGGCCGCAAGCTATGGGAGACGTCCGTACAGGTAGGCGCCGAGCCGCTGGACGATGCGGCGGACCGCCAAGCGGTACGTTACGCCAGGCACCGACAGTGGGGCCCGTCCCCCAGCCTGGCGCCAACCACGCAACTGGTGGCCGTGGAAGATGCGATCTACATGAGCGAAGGCACGACCTGTCTGGTCTTCGATCCGGAGACAGGCCGATCGATCGGCAAGATCGAGGTCCCCGAAGGATGCGAGCTGCCGTGGGCCAATCTTCGCGTGGACGGCGATTATCTGATCGGCACCAGCGGCGCGAACGTGCTGTGCATCGATCGACATTCGGGCGATCTGCTGTGGCGATTCGAGGCGTCACGCACGTCGCTCAGCCTGGCCGTGGCCGACGATCGCGTGTTCTGCGGCGAGATCGCCGAGCAGCGTCGGGGCGAAGACGAGACGCGAGACGGTCGTCTGATCGCTTTGGATATCGCCACCGGCGAAATGATCTGGGAACGGCCTGGAGGTTCTCAGGTACGGTACAGCTCGGCGTTGGATCTGGTGATAACCCCCGTCGGGTTCTATCGCGGCAGTGATGGCAGCCCCGTATGGCAAGTCGATGACCCGGCCAGCGACCAACTGCTGGTCCGAGGCCGAGGTCTACCGGCGTCCGGTGTTCCCGGCTTGATTGCCGGCGACCGGCTGCTGACGGGTACCGAGCAGTTACTGACCATCTACGACATCCCGACGGCAAGCCCTGTCGGCGAGCCGCTGGAATGGGTGCGTCGCGGCTGTACGAACACGCGAGCCAGCAAGCATCTGGTCACGACACGCTACCGCAGTAATTCGGCTTGGATCGATCTGCACAGCAGCCAGATCATCCCGTTCTTCGGCGTGCGTCCTGGCTGCGGTGTGAACAACAACCTGTACCCGGCCAACGGCGTCATGAACATGCCGAATCTGACAGGCGGCTGTACCTGCAATTTCGTGCCTGCTTCGATCGCCTGCGTTCCGGCCGCGGTGATCTCGCGGGGCGGCGCCGAATGAACGCGGCAGGCCGGAGATCGGATGATTTCTCCCGGGACCGCGTCGGCCCCCTGCGCCACGCGGTCCCGCTACTTAGCAATGGCCAAGAAGGGATTCGCCCCGTATGAGTTTCGACCAGCAACCGGTGCAGGAGCCCGATCTGTTCGCTTCGCTGACTCCGGCTCAATGCGAGGCCGTGGCGCACGTCGACGGCCCGCTGTTGATCCTGGCCGGCCCGGGTAGTGGGAAGACTCGCGTGGTGACGCACCGGGTCGCCAATCTGTTGCGGCACGGGGTCAGCGAGTATCAAGTCCTGGCGTTGACCTTTACGAACAAGGCCGCCGAGGAGATGCGGCAGCGTGTGATGAGCCTGACCGGGCGCCGTGGCGTCTGGATGGGCACCTTTCACTCGTTCTGCGCCCGGTTGCTGCGCGATTACGCTCCGCTGGCCGGGTTGCAGCCGAATTTCACGATCCATGACAAGGACGACAGCCTGCGCGTGCTGAAACAGGCCATGCAAATAGCCGACGTCCAGCCGGCGCACGCCACTCCGGCCAGCATCGCCAACGCGATCAGTTGGGCCAAGAACCATCTGATCCGTGCCCAGGATTTCGAGGCGCGGAAGAACAGCCCGATCGGCAACATCACAGAAAAACTGTACCCCGTGTATCAGCAATTGCTGCTGGAAGCCAACGCCGTCGATTTCGACGACCTGCTGCTGCACGTGGCCATGATGTTGCGTGAAAACGAATCGTTGCGCGCGGCCCTGGATGACCGCTACCGCTATATCCTGGTGGACGAATACCAGGACACCAACCTGGCTCAGTACGCGCTGGTCCGCTCGCTGTCGATCGATCACTCGAATCTGGCAGTGACCGGGGATCCCGACCAGTCGATCTATGGCTGGCGCGGCGCCGACTTGAACAACATCCTGGATTTCGAACGCGATCTGGCCAACGTCCGAGTCGTCCGCCTGGAAGAAAACTTTCGCAGCACGCCTTCGATCCTGCGAGTCGCGGACCACTTGATCATGCACAATGTCAAGCGGAAAGCCAAACGCTTATTCACGTCGCGGCCGGAAGGCAGCCCGGTGCGGCTGGTCGTGTATCCCACCGGAAATGACGAAGCCGATGCGATCGCCATCCGGATCGCCGAGGAGATCCGGCAGGGGAACCGCACCGCAGGCGACATTGCGATCTTCTACCGGATCAATGCCCTGTCCCGGCAATTGGAACACGCACTGCGATCGGCTGGCGTGCCGTACCAGATCGTCAACGGGCTGGAGTTCTATCATCGGCGTGAGATCAAGGATCTGCTGGCCTACCTGCAATTGGTGAACAACCCTCAGAACCAGTTCGCCTTGCTGCGGATCATCAACACGCCAACGCGTGGGATCGGCAAAGTCACCATCCAACGGTTGACTCGTCACGCGCGAGAACAAGGCATCCCGCTGCTGGAGGCGGCTCGTGAAAGCAGCCGGATCGAAACGATCCCCAAACGCACCGCAACGAAAATCACCGCCTTTGTCGCCGCCTACGATCGGATGGTCCAACAAGCGTTCGGCGACGTGCGAAGCGCCATCCAAAGCGTCCTGGAAGAATCGGGTTACCGCCGTTGGTTGATCGAGTCGGGGTCGGAAGAAGACCAGGAACGGCTGGCGAACATCGAGGAACTGGTGACGGCTGCCGACGAATTCGATCGGCAACATCCCGAGGAAACGAATCGACTGGAACGGTTCCTGGAACAGGCCTCGCTGGTCGCCGACACGGATGCCTTGGAAGAGGATACCGAGCGAGTCACGTTGATGACCATGCATGCCGCCAAAGGCTTGGAATTTCCGGTCGTCCACATCGTGGCCGTCGAGGAACGTTTGCTGCCTCACGAACGCAGCATGGACGATCCGGACAAACTGGAAGAAGAGCGGCGGTTGCTGTTCGTCGGCATGACCCGCGCTCAGGAAGAATTGCACCTGAGCCTGTCTCAGTACCGAGCGTTCCGCGGTGATCGTCGCCCGACCATCCCCAGCCAGTTCCTGATGGAATTGCCGCGCGAGCAGATGGCCTATTCCGAACCGTCAGGGTACGTGGATGACGAACCGGACGAATCGTTCGATATCGACGATTTCGAACGACCGGAATCAGCACCGCCGGCCTGGACCGACGACGAATTCATCCAGGAAGCGCCGGACGAGTACGCCGCCGAACGACGACCGGCAGGTGTGACCACGGCGGCCGAACTGATGCGCGGCCAACGGCAAGGCGGGCGGCGGTATCCGCCGTCGACCTTCTTTCAAGGCATGGCCGTGTCGCACCCCGAGTACGGCAACGGCATGATCGTCGCGCTCAGCGGCCAAGGCCCGAAACGTACAGCGCGGGTCTTCTTCTACCAGACCAGCGAGGAACGCAGCTTCCTGCTGGCCCACAGTCCTCTGGTCCCCGAAGGCGACGAATACTTTGCTTGACGGCGCCCGCGTTCCTCAGCGAACCGCCGGCAACACGCGCCATTCCAGGATGCCCGCCGAAAATTCCGGTTGCAAATGAGCTTCGATTCGCAGCCCATCGGTGACCAACGGCGAAAACTCGACTCGATTGTATCGGTCCTTGGCCACCGGCAGATCGCCATCGACCGGAACGGGTTTCCAGGCATCCCCGTCGCGATACAGCAGGTTCCAGGCCTGAGGAATCCGGCATCGACCACGCCCCGTATCGTCAAACCAATAGACCTCGACACCCGAGACCTCCGCCGGTTCCGCGAAATCGTATTGCACCCATTCCTTGGTCCCGATGCGGTCCCACCAGGTGAATCGCGGTAGTCCGTGATCGCTCGAATCCTGCGGTTCGCCTTGATCGTTCAATGCGGACACGTCATCGTGCCGCCAGACGTGCGAGGCACTGGGCGTGCTGGTCGACGCGATAGTCGGCAGCGGCGCGGGTTCTGCCAAATCCGGCGAGCGGGGCATCCAGACCATCATCTCGTTCTCGCCGCGATGGCACCATGCAAAGTAAGGGATCATCGTCACGGTAGCCGGACTGGACTCGATCGAACCGTCCTCCGTTCGTGCCACCGCTTGCCCCTCGCCCGTCAGCACGGTCACGCCGCCCAACAAATCCTCGCGATGTTCGGGCGTCCAAGCCGTCGCGTCCGGAATCCACAGATCCAGCACGCGCCCGTCATGATCGGCGCCCTCGACACAATACACCAGCGGCCCGCGTTCGAATGCGACACGCCCCCGGTTCGGCTCGACCCGTTCGTTGCTCAACACCCGCCGGATTGGCATCGCCAGTTCTAACTGGACCTGGTCGCCCGCTTCCCACGTCCGGTCCACCACGGCATAACCGTTGTGCAAGGTCGCTTCGACCGGACTGCCATTGACCGTCAGCGTCCAAGGAGCGGGCGTGTCGTCCACGTAGCGGTACAGGTCGCTGGGCAGCACTTGGCCGCGAACCCAGGCCGGGATGCGAACCTTCAGCGCGAAACGAGTCGGCTGTTCCGGTTCGACACGGATGCCGACCGAGCCGGTCCATGGATAATCGGTCTGCTGAACCACCCGGACCCGTTGGCCATTCAATTCGAGCGTAGCTCGGCTGGCCAGGAACAGATTGACGTACAATTCGTTTTCCCGTTCCGCGTACACATAGCCGGGGATCGAGGGCATGAATCGCACCACGTTGCTGGGGCAGCACGAGCAATCGAACCAGGGACTGCGCTGGAGATCGCCGTGGTTGAAGCGGAACTTCAGGTCGCATTTCAAGGGGTTCGGGTAGAAGAACCGATCCCCGCTCAACGAAACGCCGGGCAAGAATCCGTTGTACAAAATCCGCTCCAGCACATCCGCGTACTTGCTGTCGCCGTGCAACAGGAACATGCGGTGGTTCCAGAACGCCAGAGCGATCGCCGCACAGGTCTCGTTGTAGGCCCTCAGATTCGTCAACTGATACGGTCCGGCGTAACCTTCGCCCGCCCCATGTTGGCCGACGCTGCCGATCAGATACAGTTTGGTATCGATCACATCCTGCCAGATCCGATCGATTGCCTGGATGTAAGTCGCGTCGCCGGTCAGCGCGGCCACGTCCGCGACGCCGGCATAAAAGTACCCGCCGCGCACCGCGTGCCCCACCGCTTCGGTCTGCTCCGTGATTGGGGCATGGTCCTGGCTGTACGGCCCGTAGATCGATTCTCGTAGATCCCGCCGTCCGCGCATGTCGACAAAAAACTGAGCCAGATCCAGATACTTCGGCTCGCCCGTCACACGGTACAAGCGGACCAGCCCCATCTCGATCTGCTGGTGCCCCGGTACGTCCTTCCGCTGTTCCGGACCAGGCCCGAAGACGCGGGCGACCAGGTCCGCGTTCTTGATGGCGATATCCAACAGCGATCGCTTCCCGGTCGCCTGGTAGTGAGCCACCGCCGCCTCGTACAGATGGCCCACGTTGTACAGTTCGTGGCTGTGGTCCAACCCGGTCCAGCGCGGGCTCTGGCCGTAAGGGCCCGACGAACCCGATGTCTTGGCGGTGAACAGGTAACCGTCTGCTTCCTGCGCCGCCGCGAACTTGGCGATCAACGTGTCCAGGTACTGATCCAACTGCGGATCGGGATGCAGGGCCAGCGAATAGGCGGCGCCTTCGACGATCTTGAACACGTCGGAATCGTTGAAGAAGATCCCTTCAAACCCGTCCGGATCCCGCTCGGCCGCCGCGATGAAATTGGTGATCCGACCGGTATCTTCACAGCGTTGGAAACAGTACGGCACCGTCACCGTTTGGTTGGTTTGCATCCGAGGCAGCCAGAAGCCCGGACGTACTTCGACCGAGGTGAACGGCACCGGACGGATCGGATAATCCCCGTCGGCGGCCAGAGCCATGCCGCTCATCGAACCCGCCAGCCAACTGACCCCTGCCCAAAGCATCGCGCGATTCATCCTACGTATCCTCCTTCGAAGACCATGGCACCAAGACTGTGCATCACTTCCCGCAACCCGCCATTATCTGTGCGGATCGAGCGGACGTCGAGCACCATGACGAGGATTTCTGCCGTAAGCACCCGGGCGGGTATTTCTTGGCGGTGGAAGGGGTCGGGAGTCGTTATCGGGCAAGCTCGCGATTGTTTCATCGAACCCTGCTGCGCCGCTTCCAATCGCTCGGCCAACCGCCGATGCTCGGCCGCCAGATCGGGATTGTCCAGTTGCTGGTACACATCGGCCAGCTTGCGATGCAGTGCGGCGCGGCCGGGTAGAGAACGCAGAGCGGTCTCCAGGTGCACCAACGCCTCGGCCGGCCTGCCCAACTTCAACAGAATCGTCCCCAAGGTGTCATGAGTCTCCGGGTGTCCGGTAAGTTGCTGAGCGGCTTCCGCCAACTCCAACGCTCGTTCTAAGTCCGGCTGTTCCTGATGAGCCAAAGCCCAGGCCAGATTGTTCAGCACTTCCGGGAAATGGGCGTTGCCCTGCTGAGCCTTCTCCAAATGCATCAAGCCGTTTTCGAAATTGCCCAGCCTCAGTTGACGTGTACCCAGCACGAAATGCACGACCGCCGGAGGCGATCCGCCGGCCAACAACCGCTGCAAGACCTTCCTCGCTTGCTGAGCGGCATCGTCTTCTGCCGTAGCCAAGTTGGTGATCATGGCCAACGCCCGCTCGTCGTTCGGGGCGTACCGGCATACTTGTTCGAGAATCTCCAATTGTTTTAACGCCGTCAATTCACCTCCTGCTTCCAAGGCATCAAGCCAGCGGAAGTGCGCGATGACCAAAGCCTGCTGGAAAGGCTGGGGGTCCGACAACGTCAGCCCCCCTTCGAGCACCTGGATGGCGTCCTCGTAACGTTGCTGAAGCAAGTGGCTGGATGCCCAACCCAATCGGTGCTGCGGCTGATCCGGTTCCGCTTGCGTTTGGGCTCGAAAGAACTCGGCCGCATGAGCTGCCGCACGTTGGGCCTCAGGTGCTCGTCCCGCCAGAGCGTATTGCTGAGCGAGATGCAAGTGCAAATCGGGCCGGATCGGTACCAATTGCTGCAGCTCGCCGATCGCCCGGTCCGGTTGGCCACCGGCCACGTACAACTGAGCTAAAATGACCCGTGATTCCACACGGTATTCAGGGCTACGCAGAGCCTGCCGGAAATGATGCTCCAGTAGCCTCAGCATTTCCGGAGTGGCAGGGACATTCTGCTGGATCAAATCCTGCGCTAACCAGAAATGAGCGTCGGGGTGCCCCGCCCGATCATCCGGCGCGATCCGGCCCATCAACTGGCGAGCCTGCGACAAGTCGCCGTGAAGAACGGCGACCCGAGCTAACCCGTACTGGCCGGCCACGGACAATGCATCCAAATCGGTCATCCGCCGAAAGTAAACCTCCGCCGATTCCAAGTCCCCCGCTCGCAACGCGGCGACCCCGAACGATTCATAATCCTGTAACCATTCCGCCAGCACGATGCGGCTGTGCATGAACGCGCCATACCAAACAACCGCAACCGTCACGATCGCCGGGAGACCCCAGCCGAGCGAACTCCAGGAGCGTGTGGACCACCAACTGGACGCAAAGCGAAAGAAATACCGCGGGAACCGCAAGATTCGATGCATTCGCGGCGACCATCGATTTCGAGCCGCTTTACCAGCCGACGGCTTACTTTTTCCGGCTCGCGTCCGCCGATGTTGCCGCTTGCCGCCCGTCCGCTGACTGGGCGAAGTCAACCAGTTCCATACCGGCACCCACGGATTCTTCTCCCTGTCGATTTGCAGAGGCAACCGACCTTGCTTTTCCACAATCGGACGGAACAGAAAAGCCAGGAATCGGTCCAAGCTGGCCAACAATACTAAGGCCAGTAGGACCGCGGCGGGGCCGAGCAGATCGTGCCACCAGACGGTCGTGGGATCGATCTGCCACCATGCGCGACCGAGTACATCGGTGACGATCCGGATCACATCGGCCAGCCAAGCACACGCCAAGGCACCCACCAGCAGCAACAGCGCCCAGAGGAAAACTCGCCGAGCCATCACGACGTACAACACGGTCAGGAACACAAGCAACATGGGCGCATTGATCACCCACCAAGTCTGGTCCAGCGGGATCCGATGCCCGGGCAGCACCAACTCGTGGCCTTCCAACAAGTGCCGCACGCCCAACACATCCAACAACCGGCTGGCCATCTGGACGGCCGAGGACTGGAACAGATTGAGCAGCCGAACGTCCCCATTCACCGGCGGCGGCACGATCAACCACATCGCCGCCCATACAGGAACCCAGTCGCGCGCCTGGCCTTTATCGGCGTATCGACC
>REEF01000079.1 GCA_007695205.1 Planctomycetaceae bacterium | reverse complement strand
GACGAGGGCGCCGGGCGCGGTGAAATACAAGTATAAGTAAGCCGATGCTGCTGACCGAGCGAAGAGCAGCGTGGCGATAGACGAATGCGGCTGATCAAGTGGACGAATCCGGGCGTGGCAGGTCCGCAACGGCCGTCCGGAGCTGGCTGGACCCGCGACGAGCGTGTTGCTGCGGATCTTGCCGTGCGGGGATTGGTATCGGCAAGTCGGAACAAGCACGATAGCTCGCCCTCTAACAGTGCACCTTCCACGCCAGGCCAAATTATGGGTTGTGTCGCACTCATATTAGTGACCGCAGAGGTCCTCCTTGCAACTCACCCAGCTCGCATGGGCCGGAGCGGCCCAGGAAACGCCAACACGCTATTAGTGGTTTTCTTATGACCCGACCGACGGCTATGCTATTCGGCGCACTCAACTGGCGCCGGCTCGAACTTGGAGGCCGAACAATGGCTCTGCTCAGTCCACGAAACCGAACAGGCGCTCGCAGGCAGTCGAAGCGACGCCTTGAATGCGAGGCTCTTGAGCCTCGGTATTTGCTTGCCGCATCGCCATTCTATGGCTTCGATCCGGACATACATGAAGACGATCCGCTGCAAGTGTCCCAGATTTGTGTCTCACAGTCAGAAGCGCGCGTGCGGCTGCAAGCCGTGGACCTTTCGGGCAATCCCGTCACACAGGTGGAGGTAAGTCAGCAGTTTTACTTGCAGGCCTATGTGCGTGATACTCGGAACGGGATCCCCAAGGGCATCGCGATCGCAACCATCGACGTCGCCTACGACCCTTCGCGGCTGTCGGTGACCGGAAGAATTGAACATGGCGAACGGTTTCCCGACTTTCGTTCTGGCAGGACGAATCAGCCTGGACTGCTAGAGAACGTTGGTGGCTCGCTCTGGAACCGGAATTGGACGGATAAGGATGACCCCGGTGGAGAAGACTTGTTGTTCCAAGTGCAGTTCACCGCCACGTCGCCCGGCTTCGTTGAGTTCCTCACGGGCCGATCCCAGGGAATCATGCTGCGGAGCAGAGGTCAATTGGTACCGCAGCGGGACATTGAATATGGACGGCTGGCGTTAAGCATTGGCAGCGACGGGGACGATGGTGGTGGGGAGAACGCCCGCCACGAGGTAGAAACTCAGAATGACCCATTGTGCCACCCCGGGCCAGAGGTTCGCGTGCGGTTGCAGGCGGTTGATCTTTCGGGTAATCCGGTCACCCAGGTGGACGTAGGCGAGCCATTCTATCTGCAAGCCTATGTTCGCGATACCCGAAACGGGATTCCGAAGGGAGTTAGCATCGCGACGATAGACGTCAGCTACGACGCTGTCCTCGTCTCCCCCCTGGGAGGTGTTGAACACGGCGACCGTTTCCCAGATGCACGGTCGGGAGCCACGAGCGAACCAGGGCTGCTGCGCAACGCCGGTGGATCGCTGTGGAACAAGAATTGGACGGACAAGGCCGATCCAGCCGAGCAGGATTTGCTGTTTCAGGTACTTCTGACGGGCAACTCATCGGGTTCGGTCACGTTTCAGAGCGGGCGTTCTCAAGGCATCATGCTCCGTAGCGGAGGCCAGATGGTAGCCCAACCGGACATCGATTACGGTCGATTCACCCTCGGCATTGGGAGTGATCCGGTTCAGATCGATGACGTCGCGACGGACAGGCTGTGCCACCCCGGGCCAGAGGTTCGCGTGCGGCTTCAGGCCACGGACCTCTCGGGCAATCCCCTGACACAAGTGGAAGCGGGCCAGGAGTTCTACCTCCAGGCATACGTCCGCGACACCCGCAACGGAATTCCCAAAGGGGTATCCAGGGCGACGATCGACGTGGCCTACGACCCTTCCCGAGTGTCGGTGGCTGGCGCCATTGAACACGGCGAACGTTTCCCGGATTTCCGCTCGGGGACCACCACCACCGCCGGATTGTTGAGCAACATGGGTGGCTCACTCTGGAACGCGAATTGGACTGACAAGGACGATCCTGGCGAGGAGGACCTGCTGTTTCGTGTTCCGTTTACCGCCACATCCGCTGGTCCGGTCCAATTTCTCACCGGCCCATCCATGGGGATTGCTCTCAGAAGCCCGGGCGTGGACGTACCCGACAGGGACATCGAATACGGAACCCTGGCTTTGACCATCGACGCCACTGGTGTGAAAGAGGAAGCATTGCCGTCTGAAGCGGCGCCTGATGTGCCGCAGCACACAGGCTGGCACAACCCCGACGCGCCCTTCGACGTGAATGGGGACGGTGTCGTCTCACCGGCGGACGTCTTGCTGGTCATCAATGCACTCAACAGGGGCGGCAGCGGACCGGTCTCAGCGATCGACCAGACGGACTTTACCGGATATTTGGACGTCAACAACGACGGTCATCTTACAGCCATGGACGCCTTGCTGGTGATCAATTACCTCAATGGCCATTCGCCTGCTGCGGAGGGCGAGGCAGCGTTTCTCTCCGCTGGCTCTATGCCGGCAACGCTGCCGCAACCGGGAGCCGCTGACGCGGCCAGCGATGCGGAGCGAGTGGCCCCTGTGGATCTGGCGATTCCGGAGTTGTCCGAGCAGTTTCCGATAGGCGAGCCAGCACTCCATGCATGGGAGGAGGCTTCCAAGCCTCGTTTGTCGTCGAGTGATTCGCGGGATAAATCGCCGGAACCGTTGGAAGACGAGCTGTTGACGACGTTGGAAGACGAGCTGTTGACGACGTTGGAAGACGAGCTGTTGACGATGCTGGCACTCTCGCAAGCTTAGCCCATGGTCATCTCCCAGGGCTGGATGCCGGTGGGGAGCGTGGAAGCGTCGGCCTGCAGGGCAAACCGGTACAACCTCCCGGCCTGGACGCCCGCACCGCTGTCATGGACGGTGGGGCTGGTCACGCCGGCCAGGACGTTCGGGGGCTGCTTGCTGCAATCAGCGCGCCTGGCTGGATAGATCTTTGCTTATCTTGCGGAGAAGACATCCTCTGCTAGTAAATCGAGCA
>REEF01000067.1 GCA_007695205.1 Planctomycetaceae bacterium | reverse complement strand
TTTGCTCGACGCCCAAATTTGCGAGTGAACTGGCGAACGACTGTTCGACCTGGACTGGAATCGCGGCCTTGGGATCGTAAGGCAGCCGGTGGTGGTCCTGGCCGGGCCGGAACGTGAACTTGGTTTGCAGGAATAACCCCATGGTTGCATAAAAAGTAGGACGGATTGGCAATCCGTCCGTGACATACCAACGCGAAACCGAAAAAGTCAACGGTGGCTGGATCTCACTTTCCGTGATGTCTCGCCACGGTGTAGGACGGATTGCCAATCCGTCCTACGGGGGGACTTTATGCAACGTTGGAGATAAGTCATCGCGTGCCACCACGCCCTTGGAGATAGCTGCCGAGATCGCCCGTCCCACCGCTGCCTCGTCGTAATGGCGTCGCTGATTGGCGGTGTCGATGCCTCGAAATCCACACGCGATCGCCAACTCGGTCAGATGCTGCGTCTGTTCTTCCTTCCAAGCCGTTCCGTAGAAAAACGCTGGAACTTCCGCTCCATCGATCGGCTGCGTGTGTTTGGTCATCGGGTTCTCGCCTGCGGTGCTTCCAGGTCACTTGTGACTGACCGTCTTCCAGGTTCCGTCAGCATCCCGCTCGAAGCGAAACGTCCAAGTCACCGCCGGCCCGCCCATCGTCGCATGGTGCAGCGAGGCGGTCAGCGTGGCGGTCTGGCCTTCGACGGCCGGCCCCGCTTTGATGTCCTTCAAGGCCACGCCCATGTTGTTCTGCTCCAGATACCGGGCGACTGCCGCCTCGAATGGCTGCGGGTCAACGTCGGAGGATGCCGTTTTGCCGCAACCCGCCGAGAGGCAGACGATCGCAGCAAGCAGCACCAACGGGCGGAGCAACCGGTTCGGACAGGTCATGGCGATCCCGATTGTGCCCTTGTTCTGTTTCATCTCTCGACCCCTTTCATTGTGAAGCCGCTTCGAACAGTGCGTTGCACTCCTGCTCCAGCACGCCGCCGACCAGCCTGCAGCGCCAGCCGGGACTGCGGCGCACCAGTTCTTCCGCCAGAATGTCGATCTGTCGCCACCCCAGGCTCTGCAAGAACCGGATCGACGTGCCGTACACCACGGTGCCGATGCCAGTCCACAAAATGGCCCCTTGGCACATCGGGCACGGCTCGGCCGTCGTGTAGAGCACCAGTTGGCTGGGATCGAGCTTGACGGACGATTCGATCAGCCGATTGATGGCGTCGATTTCGCCGTGCCATGTCGGGTTGAACGACGACTTGTTCCAACCCTCGGCCACGATCTGACCACTGCTGCGATCCACGATCACGGCAGCAAAAGGTCGGTCGGGCGTATTCGCCGTCAACTCGATGGCCTGCCGCAAGTAGTACTGGTGATCCAGGTCGCTCATGCCCGCCCCCAATTCATCCAGGTGATGTTCAGTTGCAGAACCGTCGCCAACGACACCCAGATCAAGTACGGTACCTGGGCCACGGCAATCCAACGATAGTACGGCCAGATCACCAGAATCATCCAGATGATCGTCGCCCATACCACCAAAATATCCGCAGATGCCAGCGGCAGGTTCCGCAGGGCGAACTGGATCGGCGTGAAGATCAGGTTGGCCACAAGATTGATGGCGAACGGCACAGCGACCCACCACGGTACCTTGCGGCGCAGCGCCTGCACGAACACGAAGCCGAAGGTCACCAGGATGATCGGGTACAAGATCCGCCAGATCAAGCCGATGGTTGCCGGAGTTGGCGTCCAATCAGGTTTCGCCAGACTGTCGTACCATTCCATCCAGGGCATCGGCTTCCCCAATTCAACGGTTTGGTCCTCGATGGCTTCGGCGGCAATCTTCTCGTACTCGGCGAACCACTGAGGCGTCAAGTCAAAATCCCATGCCAGTTGCGACATAGCGATGACAGTCCAATCGCCCTGTGGTGAGATTCGACAGTGCGTAGACCAGAAACCGCTTGAAGCATAGGACGACCGGAGGCCCAATGGACTAGACTCAGTGTCTGTATAGATGCCAAAGCCGAAACCGATGCCTCCACCTTCCTTCCGATTCTCGACCTGATTGGTTGTCATCATGTGGACCGATTCATCAGTTAACAGGCGAACACCATGCAACTGGCCCCCGTTCAGAATCATCAGGGCGAACCGCATGTAGTCTGATGCTGTTGAGCATAGTCCAGCTCCGCCGGACAGAAGCCTATGAGACTGAGAGTAGGGGTAGTCCGATGAAATTCGAACGATTCCGAAAGTGAGGTCATGATGCATGACGCTTTCCCCAGGAACATTCTGGATATCGTCCTTGCCAGGCACGTAGGCTGCCGCTAATCGTTGCTTCTCTTCAGGAGGAACGCGAAAGAAGGTGTCAGTCATTCCGAGCGGTTTGCAGATGTTGCTTTCGACGAAACGATCGAATGCTGTGTCTGACGCCCGTTCGACCACACGTCCGAGGACATCGGTTGACATCCCGTACAGGTACTCCGTGCCAGGTTCAAACGCCAGTGGTAATCCGGCCAAGATTTGGATGTTCCGTGCAAGAGTCAGGTCCGTCGTGCAAAGTCCCCACTCAATTCCGTTTTGCCTATAAATAGGGCCTACTTTCTCTGTCACCGGATACCCCAACCCCGACGTGTGCGTCAGCAGGTGCCGGATCGTGATCTCCCGCTTGGCCGGTCGGATCACCAGGGGTTCGACGCTGACCAGCACCTGCGGCTTTTCGAACTCCGGGATGTACTTCGAGACGGGATCGTCCAGGTCGAGCTTGCCTTGTTCCCACAGCATCATGGTCACCCCGCCGGCGATCTGGCCCTGGTCCACCAACGACTGCATAAACGTCGATAGCTCCTGGACCTTCTCCGGACAGACGCCAACCTCTTCGGGCTTGGTTGTGGGCAGGTCCTGTCCGGCCACGGGGATCGTCAGCACCACAACAACGAGGCAGAATGCCAGAAGAATCCAGCGTGATCGCGGGTCGGTCATGGTCGTGTGCTCCCAGCAAGGTTTT
>REEF01000068.1 GCA_007695205.1 Planctomycetaceae bacterium | reverse complement strand
CGGGAAGGCCTGTACGGTAGCTGATCTCAAGCCGGGAACGAAGATCCGTGTGACTCTGCAGCGCGACGCGCCGCACGCGGCGATCCACGTCGAGGCGATTGACAAGAATCTGGAGTTCGTGAGCCTCTGAGGAGGTCAATCTGAGAGTCCATGCGGAAGACCGCTGCGATAGCGCCCGCACTATCCCGGAGAATCGGGGGGGCATACAACCACGAATCCGTCGCGACACCGTCGGCCCCAATGTAGGAATACAAATCGGGGCGGCTTGACAGATCCATGAACGAGAGCATGAAACCAGACGCTTCGGACGACCCGCGGGTTCGGTACGCGATCGAGCGGACGCTGTTGGCCTGGGTCCGCACCGGGTTGGCCCTGATGGGATTAGGCTTCGTGGTGGCACGTTTCGGCTTTTTCTTACGCGAGATTGAGGCCGTTCGCCAAGATGCGCTGCCGAAAGCTTCAACGGGGTTCTCGCTTTGGATCGGAACCGCCCTGATTCTCCTCGCCGTCGCGGTCAATCTGCTGATCTCGGCCGAGCATCTACGGCTGATGCGCCAAATTCCGCCGTTGCCGCCTTATGGCGTCCGCAGCTGGTTACTGGGAGTCGGAGTCTCACTTGTCCTGGCAATGCTTGGTATTGCGATGGCGATTTACCTTGTCTTTCTCGGTCACTAGGCCTTGATCCGACAGCCGCCGACGAAGTGCTCGATCGGCTGTGGATAGCGCACCGCGACTCTGGTAGGATGAGCCGTGTACACGCGTTTGTCTTGAATACAAGATACCAACATCCCATGAAGCTGACCGTCCCCGCCAACTACGATCTGGAACTCGTGCCGGCCCTCGCCCAGTATCCGGTGGCCGAGGTCTACGGCAAGTTGCCGGGCGATCTTGTGGGCGGCGGTCGGCCCAGTTACATGGGAACGCCGCTGACCAAAACGGACCTGGGGCGCTATGCAGCCGCGCTGCAGAAGTATGGGATTGCCTTCAATTATCTGCTCAACAGCTCGTGCCAGGGAAATCGCGAGTGGACGCGCCCGTGGCAAAAGCGTTTCATGAGGCTGCTCGATACGCTGGGTAATCTCGGCATCCGGCACGTGACGGTCTCCACACCATTTCTGCTGGAGGCCATCAAGGCCCGCCGCCCCGAATTCACGGTCAAGGTGGGCATCTACGCCCAGGTGGATACGCCGCGACGGGCCAAGTTCTGGGAAGACTTGGGGGCCGACGCGATCAATCTAGAAAGCTTCTCGATCAATCGTGACTTCAGCCGCTTGGCGGCCATTCGCGCTGCCGTTCGCTGCGATCTGCAATTGATCGCTAACCACTGCTGCCTGCCCAACTGTGCCCTCCAAAGTTATCACCAGAACGGCTTCGCTCACAGTTCCGACGGCTCCCGCACCCTATTTATCGACTATTGTTTCCTGCGTTGCTCGCAGTTGCGGCTGGAGGATCCTTCGCTGTTCGTCAAGTCCGCGTGGATCCGGCCCGAGGATCTTTCGCGATACGAGGCGCTGGGCTATACGACCTTCAAACTGATCGAGCGGGGGATGCCCTCGGCCGAGCTACTCAAACGGGTGGCGGCGTACAGTGCGCGGCGGTTCGAGGGCAACCTGGCCGAACTCCTCTTGCCTTATTGCTTCGAGCAGCCGGTTCGCCGGTCGCGGTTCTGGATCCTGCGGTATTTCTTCAAACCCTTTCAGCTAGCACCCCACAAGCTCTGGCGTCTGCTCGAATTGGTCCGCAGCCAGGGAATGCTGTTTCCCAAACAACAGCTTCCCATCCAAATCCACGCGGCACAGATTCCCAGCGGCTTCCTGGATGCGTTTGGGGACCGCGATTGTGCCGCGACCGACTGCGGGTCCTGCGGCTACTGTGAGACGATCAGTCGCCAGGCGGTCTGCATCGAGCCTGAGTTTCGCCGCACGTCATTGGAGCAGTTCCGCGCCCTTCAGAGTGCGATGGCAACCGGCCGGCTCTGGTGACGGGTGGTAATGCTACTCCAGCAGCGCCGCCTCGGCCACCAATCCCGGCCCGAATCCCAAGGCCAGGCAGGGCAACCGGGCCCCTTGTTGCTGCAGGCGTTGGAGGATGAACAGCACTGTCAGCGAAGACATGTTGCCACACTCGGCCAGGATCTCTGCCGAGGTCGCGAGGGTTGCTTCGGACAGTCCCAGCGCTTTGGCAACGCTGGTCAAGACCCGCGGCCCCCCCGGATGCACGGCCCACGAGTTAAGATCCTCCAAACGACGCCCTAGAGAAGCTAACCAGGCTTCCAGCCAGGGCCGCAGGTGCGCGCCGATCAAGTCGGGGACTCGCGGCGAAAGGGTCATCTGGAACCCATGATTGCCGATCCGCCAGGTCATGCTGTCCTCGGCGTCCGGCATCAGGTTGGAGCCGGCGGCCACCATGCCCCAGGCCTCGTCGCCGCTGGTTGCCGATCTGCCGACCAGCGCGGCGGCACCGTCGGCGAACAAGGCATTGGCCACCAGTGTGTCGGGATCGCAGCCATAACGTCCAGTGCAGAATTCGACAATAGATGGAGGTTCTTGTGGGCCCTGGGCGGCTGATTCGCGACTTTCTGAAAGCCGGACGCAGCCCTTGCCAGAAAGTATCGCGACGGGGCCGCCAGCCTGTTCGCACTCGATTTCTGCAGCGTCGGTCGTGGATTCCGCCTTGCACCTTGCCTTCCCCGTTTCGACCCGTAGAATGAATTATGTGAAGAGTCGCGGTAACAAATTGGACGGCGGCTCGACGAAGAAGTGAATTAAGAATCGTCGGATGACTAGACAAATGGCTACCCGGTTGTGCCGGGGAGCCCGTTGACGAGTAGACCGGCGTGTTGGAATACCCTCGGGTGTTCGGACACGCCGGTTTTTTTTTGCGTTCATGGGGATCCGACAGTTGTTTCTCTCGCGGTCCAAGTAAGCACCGTGCGAGAAATAACTGACGCACTTTCGGCCCCCTCACCCTGCCCTCTCC
>REEF01000069.1 GCA_007695205.1 Planctomycetaceae bacterium | reverse complement strand
GGCTGGCGTCAGATCCAGAAGTACTCTCATGTGCCGTACTTCTCCAGGCGTCCCTTTTCGATCCACCGCTTTACGGCCGCGTCGTCAGGTGCCGGTTGCGGCATCTGCAATGCCGCGATCACCTCAGCGGCCGAGTACCCGGGTTGTCGAGGCGTGGGCTCGGCGTCAGAGACGCTCTCGAGGATTCGGTGGGCAAGGGTGACTCGCTTCTCCGGCGGCCAAGCGCGTACCTGGTCCAGGATATCAGTCACATCAGGCCATTCGGTGGTGATCATGGATGCCTCCACAACATCATTCTCCTCGTTCGGTGTCTGCTGTTAGCTTACCATAAGCGTCGGACTGCACGCAAGCCGGATGACGACAGGCTCGGCCCTGCGCCTGACCGGAAGCCGCCAACCTTCTTGAAGTGCAGAGAAGGATGGCGCGGGTTATCTTGCAGCAGGCGAAAACTCTTGTCGGCGAGTTCCTGGATGTCCCGCGGCAAATTCGAATAACACTCCCAGAACCGTTCCGTCGTCCGATGCATCAGAGTTTCCTGAGTCGGTTCTCTCTCTTACCCTGGAGCGCCTCTTCGATCAGGAAATCAAGCTTGCCGCCCTGGACATCCGCCTCGAGTTGCCGATCCCACTTCTCCCAATCTCTCTCCAGGAACCAACTCCGAAACTGGTGATACTCCTCTTCCGGTAACGCCTCGACCGCCAACTCCAATTCCTCGACTCTCGTCATACCACCGACTCCTCCCGTGCTAAAAACCCAATCTAGCTGGATTGTAGGCAAAAGATTCGACCGCTGCAAGAGGCGGCAGGTAGCGGGGTTCCGATGGAATCAATCTCGCAACGGGCGCTGCGCGACGCAACTTGTTCAGACCGTTTTCCAGTGGCCGCTGGCGTCCGCCGTGGCGGGCGTCTGGACAAGGTGAAGTCGGTCGTTTGCGGGGTTCGGAGAAAGACGGGCCGGGGAATCGCGAGCGGCGGTTTCGTGGGGCAAGCGAATGGCGGGCAAGGGAATGAGCAGGGCAGGGTGTTAGGGGCAAGCGAATTGCGGGCAAGGGAATGTGCGGCAGGGGAATTCATGCGGTGACGGGGGAATTCCTGCGTGTCCGTCTTCCGTCCCCCAGAAATCGTGTAGCACCAAATCCCCCTGCCCGCCATTGGCTTGCCCCATTCGCCCGGCGCACTCCCATTGGCTTGCCCTATTCCCCCGCGCGCCGCATTCCGTTGCCCCACTTTTCCTTTCGGCACAACCGAGCATCAATCGGTGTCTTGGTTTTCTCGGGCTTCACGGAATCCGCCAGTCTTCGATTTGCAGGCCTGGAACTCGGCTGAACTCTGCCGTATTGTGTGTTACCAAGACGAGTTCGCTTGCCAGGGCAATCGCGGCGATCATCAGATCATTGGGGCCGATCGGGGTTCCTGATGCTTCCAGTGCCGCGCGGAGCGTGCCGTAGGCAGTAGCGGCTTCGTCGTCGAAAGACAGTGAAGGGAAGCCAGAAAAGAAAAGTTGCAGTTGGGCCTGATTCCGCTCCGGCTGCTGGCTCCGTACAGCGCCATACAACAGCTCTGCTTTGACCACCGAACACAGTGCCACATCGCCAAAGCTAGTCGCATTCAAGCGGCCTTCGAGTTGCTGGCCGTCTGTTCCTCGCAGGTACCTGACGCAGATGTTGGTGTCGAGCAGATAGATCATGGAAAGAGATCTTTCCGGTTTTCGAAGTCTCCTTGGGCATGGCGTTGAAACGTCGGATCGTCGATGCACCCAGCCATTTCATGAACGAACTGTCGCCATTGGTCGGGAGACATCGTCTTGACGGTCTCGCCCAACGGTTCAATCGTCACACGGACCTCCCGGTCTGCGTCGTACTTGCCAAACGGTACGCAAACGTGCAAGACCCCGTTCGAGTCAACTTTCGATCTCAATTCAATCGTCGTCATGACCAAACTCCACGAGCAGCTTCACCAACAGCGGCCGAAAAAACGGAACAATCCGATTCCGGCACCAAAAAAACTGGAAAAAACCCCACCGGATGATGCCGTCATCTGCTCAATGATACCTCGATCATGTTCACGGAGGCAACCCCGTTTCAATCGGGAACCGTCGCTTACGGAGTTCGGAGCAAGACGGACAGGGGAATCGCGACCGGCGTTTTTCGGGGGCAAGCGAATTGCGGGCAAGGGAATGAGCAGACGTCGCATTCATCAGGCGATTTCCTACATCAGGCGAAGTCCCAGCGTTTCGAGCAGCCGGTCCAGGGCGACCGGCGGCAATTCCGCGTCACCAGCGCAGAAGTCGGACAACAATCGTGGCTCTACCCCGATCTCGTCGGCCAACTCATGGATCGGCCGACGGGAGGCTGCGATGGCCCGCCGGACATCGCTGAGCTTCGAGAGACGTGTTCCCGTGACAGCGAACACCAAGTAATTGTCATGGCTCAATCGGTAGGCTACGCTCACGCGGACGCCGCCCCCGCTGATTTCCCCCCTCGATCCCTCTTTCGAAGGATGGCGAACGTTGTTAGAATACGGCCGCTGAAAACGTGAGTTTCGTTTCAGGCATGCGGTTCGCTTGACGAAAGGATGCGAGATGAGCGCCGTGCCCCACTGGTTGACGGTCGGGTTGATTGTCCTGGTCAGTCTCTCTGCGGTGACGGCCTCGGAAACCGAGCCGGTGGATCAGTTCGGCGATTTGTCGAATCTGATCGTTCATGGTGCCGAGGCTTTCTCGCCGCACCGGCTCCGCAATGCTCTCAGGTGTGATTTTATCACGATCGTCGCGGCTCATCCTCGTGCCCCGCTGGAGTCGCTTCCGCAAGCGGTGCAGGAACGTCTACTGGCCGGTTACCACCAAGCTGGATATGCGGACGCACGTGTCGAGGTCCAGATCAACCGGGCACAACACTGTCTGGAAGCAACGATTGACGAGGGGCCGGTGTACCCGTGCGGCGAGGTGCGGATCGAAGGTGCGGTGTCGATCGACGTTGCTCAAT
>REEF01000070.1 GCA_007695205.1 Planctomycetaceae bacterium | reverse complement strand
GGGGCGTCGGCGGGGCGTGGATGTCACGACGACCGTCGAGGCACGTCTGGCTGACGTAATTCGGTCAGCGTTCGGTCGACTTCCTCGACGGTGTTGTAGTGGACCAGACCCAGCCGAACCATGCCGTCCGGCTCTAGGCCCAGCGTTTCGGTCAATTGCAACGCGTAGTAGTTTCCCGCCCAGACAAAGACGCCCGCACGGCCGAGCCGCTCGGCCACTTCTGCGGCTCGCAAGTGCCGGTGGGTGATCGAGATGGTCGGCAAACGCTGGGGCCAACGCGCTTCGTCAGTAATCCCCCAGACTCGAAGCTCGGGGATCTGTTGCAGGCCGGCCAGCAGGCGCTGACCGAGTTGCCGCTCGTATCGCCCGATCGCCGCGAAGGCCTCGATCAGTGCGGAGCGCCGATCCAACGCAGGCTGGCCCACGGCATCGCGGCCGAGGTCTGCCAGGTAGTCGATGGCGGCCAGTGTCCCAGCGATACCTTCATGATTCTGGGTGCCGGTCATCCATTTGCCGGGCAGATCATCGGGTGCGGGCCGGACCTTGTAAGCCGGCAAGGATTCCAGCAAGTCGCGGCGGCCCCACATCAGACCGACGTGCGGGCCGAAGAACTTGTAGGCGGAACAGGCCAGGAAATCGGCGCCCCAGGCCGCGACATCGATCGCGGCGTGCGGAGCATAATGGACGGCGTCCAGGAACGTCAACGCGCCGGCCTCGTGTGCCCAGCGGCAGATGTCCGCGACCGGGTTGACGGTCCCCAGAGCGTTCGACGCACATCCGACCGCCACCAACCGAGTGCGATCGTTGAGCTTGGAACGCAGGTCGTCCAAATCCAACGTGCCGTCTTCCCGATGGATTTCCACGAACCGGACAATGACGCCCCGATCGCGAGCAGCCAACGCCCAAGGCGTCACATTCGCATCGTGATCCAGCCGAGTGACATAACAAAAGAACAACAAAAGGACAGGCATTATTCTTTCGGACTCAATCGAAAAATGTCTGTTTTTTTGTTCTTTCGTTCTGGAGGTCGGAAGCCGGAGGTCGGAGCGAGTACTGAAAACAAAGCACCAAGCACCACGAATGGCTTGTGGAAGAGTTCAGAAAGTTGAACGCCCCGTAGCGGAAGCAGTTCCTTGAACGGATTCGAGAGCTGTGATAGACTGGTCTTTGTCCAAAGCAATCCAACAGACGAAGCCGCTGCTGCTGTCGAGCGAGGGATACGATGCTGACCGTCCAGAACATCGAGTCCGAATTGAGCTATGCGTACCTGCACGCGATCGCATCGCGTGGTGGGATCATCTGTGAATGCACCGGTCGCCACAGCGACGAAGCGGGCGTGGATGCCGTGCTGCGTGTCAAAGGAAGATTGTCGCAGGATTCAAAGCTGACTCAGTTCAGCGTGGATGTTCAGTTGAAGGCGACCAAGCAGATGCCTGTTGAGCAGAATGGAAGGTACTCGTATTCCCTGAAAGCCAAAAACTACAATGAACTGCGATCCGCGCACACGGGCGCGCCGCAATTGCTGATTGTCTTGTTCCTACCCGCGGATTCTGAGAGTTGGCTCGTTCACTCCGAAGAATGCCTCGTGACTCGGCGGTGCGCCTATTGGCTCAGCCTTCGTGGCGCTCCGGAAATCGATCAAGATTCGCGAACGGTGTACATTCCGAGAGTGAACGAGCTCTCGGTCCCCGCGCTACGCGCATTGATGACTCGGTTCTCGACGCTGGAGGTGGTCAATTATGGTGGATAGCTTGCTGCCCAGCAGTATTCTGCAGTTACTCAAACCGCAACAGGTTCGCAGCTACGCCTTGGCCAAGGGTTGGCAGCGGATACCGGGCGTGAACGGGGACATCGCCCTGTTTCAGCATCCCGCGGGACAGTGGGACCAACTGATTGTCCCAATGGACGAATCGTTGGACGACTACCCAAGACGTTTACGAGATGTCATCGAAAACTTGGCCAACTTCGAGAATCGTCCCGTCGAAGAAGTCCTCAATGACCTGCTTAGTCCCGATGCGGATATCTTGCGGTATCGGGTCATTTCGCCAGCAACCGGTCGAGGCACCATTCCACTGGTGGACGGCATTCAACTCCTGGAAGGAGCGAGACGCAGTATTCTGGCTGCCGCTTGTAGTGTCGTGCAACCGCATCCTTACCACCCGCGAATGAGCCGTACGGAGGCGCAGCAGCTACTCAACGCCTGCCAATTGGGGCAGACGGAGCGCGGGAGCTACTCCGTGTCGATTGCATGTCCATTACGCGCCGTGGAGCAAGATCAAGATCTGCTCCCGGACATTGACCCTTTTACACGACAGGCCATCGCTCTACTGATGCGTTCCGTTTCGCGCATCATTTCGGCGATTGAGGCAGATACGGTCCCTGCCGTGTTCGATGAGGTGCCTGAGGCGCCCGTCGTGAGTGCGAATTTGTGCGAGGCTCTTCTCCAGGCACAGCCGCAGGATGGGCAGTCTGTCTTGGATGTAAGTGCCTCTTGGGCCACGACGTTGCCTCCGAAAACGCCTCTTCCCACGAAGGTACGGATTAAACACGAATACTTTCCCATTATCCAAGATATCTCAAGAAAACTCCGTCCTGCCGTGGCTCCGACGGCGGACCTGTTCGTAGGTTACATCGCGAATCTCGGCGGACAACCAGGGGAGGACGGCCGGATGCAGGGTGAGGCGACACTCTCGATCGTCTATGAAGAACAGATTCAATCCGCGCGAGTTGACTTATCGCCAGAATGGTGGGGTATCGCCCATGCTGCATTAGGAAGTCACGGAATTGTCAGGTTCAGAGGCGTGTTCCACCGTGGCGCCCGTCTTCATCGCATCACGAACATCACCGAGTTCGCATTGGTACAGTAGCCGGTAGGTCGGTAGGCGGTGCGTCGGTGGGAAGTGCGTCGGTGGGGCGGTGGGGCGGTGCGTCGGTGGCGAGGTCTAGTTGTCAAACCTGCTTCCACCGGTGCGGGACCGGTGGGGAGCA
>REEF01000071.1 GCA_007695205.1 Planctomycetaceae bacterium | reverse complement strand
TGATCAACCGTCCGCCGGCAGCAAAAATCCTCACGCATCGCTCGGTGGCCGGTTCCGGATCGACCAGCACGACCGGCTCGGCCACGGCCGCTTCTTTTACGCCGGCGGCTAACCCCGGGGCCTGCCCCCAAGACTCAGCGACTTGCACATCGGGATACGCTCTTCCGATCGGCCCCGATTCGGCCTCGTCGATCGTCACTTCCTCCTCGACACTGGCCCACAAACCCGCAGGAAGCCCCGTCTGCAACTGATCGCACACGTAGATCATCAGACGCGTATGGACGTCCCGCCAATATTGCTCCAGGTAAGGATTCATCCCTGGAAACGGATTGTCTTTGTTCAGATCAGTTGGACCGCTCATGCCCTTATTGTACCTTAAAGGTGCATAAAGAGCAGGACGGATTGCCAATCCATCCCACGACCGCCGTAGGACGGATTGGCAATCCGTCCTGCTTCTTAGGCAACGACAGAGTCAGGGTTCCCATCGCGGCTGGACCCCCAGCAGATGCCGGACAAAGAAGTCCTGACGTCTGCGACTGCCGTATCGTGTCTCGGCCGCCCCGTGTCCAACCCCGGGCATGACCAGCAGATCGAAGTCTTTATCGGCACGGATCAGTGCATCGACCACCTGCATGGTCGAAGCCGGATCGACGTTACGGTCGGTTTCACCGACGATCAGCAATAGTTTTCCGGTCAGCCGGTGCGCGTGGGTGACGTTCGAGCTTTCGGCATAATGGGGGCCGACCGGCCAGCCCATCCACTGCTCGTTCCACCAGATTTTGTCCATGCGGTTGTCGTGGCATCCGCAATCCGCCACGGCGGCGTGGTAGAAATCTCCGTGGGCCAGCAGGGCGCGCAAGGCGTTCTGGCCACCTGCCGATCCGCCGAAAATGCCGACTCGATCCAGGTCCAACGCCGGGTCGGCTTCCGCCGCAGCCTGGATCCACAAGATGCGGTCGGGGAACCCGGCGTCGCCTAAGTTCTGCCAGCAGACATCGTGAAAGGCTTTCGAGCGGTGCGAGGTGCCCATGCCGTCGATCTTGACGACCACAAAGCCCAATTCGGCCAGCGCCTGTTGACGATGAAAGGCGGAGAACCGTTTGGGTACGAACGCGGAATGAGGTCCTGCGTAGATGTCTTCGATCACCGGGTACTTGCGTTGAGGATCGAACTGGGTGGGGCGGAAGATCACGCCGTAGATGTCGGTCTGTCCGTCGCGACCTTTTGTCACAAACGGCTCGGGGATCTGCCAACCGGTCTCCAGCAACGCGCTCCAATCAGCTTGCTCCAGCACGCAAACCAACCGGCCGTCCTGCACGCAACGCAACTCGGTTACCGGCGGCGAATCGACTCGCGACCACGTGGCGATCAGCCAGTGACGATCGGGAGAAAACTGGATCGCGTGCGTCCCGTTGCTCTCGGTCAGCACGATCAGATTCGAACCATCGAAGTCCACGCGAGCGTGGTGCAAAAAGTATGGATCCTGGTCCGGCCGGATGCCTCCGGCCGAAAACCAGATCTGCCGCTGCTCCGCATCCACATATTCCACATCTCGCACCACCCACGGCCCTTGTGTGATCTGGTGCTTGACGTCACCGGTTATTGCATCGATCAGATACAGATGATTCCAGCCGTCGCGTTCCGACATCCAGAGGATCTCGTCGGTCGCGTCCAGATATCGCACGAACAATTTGCCGGAATAATCGATGAACGTTTCGCTACGTTCTTCGATGATCGCCCTCGCATCGCCCGTTTCGGCATCGACCGCGACGATCCGCAGGATCTGATGCCCGCGTTGATTGAACAGGAAGGTAAACCGGCTGGAGTCGGGCGACCAGCGCAGATCGCGAATGCTCCAAGGGTTCTGAAACAGACCATCATCGACCGGGATCAATCGTCGGTGCTCGATATCGAACAACTGAGGACGATCGATGGCCACGCGATCGCCCGGCTTTAGGTAGTTGTAGGCGTGCAATTTGGGCTGCAATTGATCCCGTGGCGACGATTCGATGTAATGCACTTGCCGTGTGTCCCCGGCTTGGCTGCGGACGACCACCAGACGCCGCGAGTCCGGAGACCAGTGAAACGGACCCTGGTACGCATCGCCCGCAGCACCATCGGAACTCAGACGAAATTCTTCTTCCTCTTCCAGCGATCGAATCCAAACGTTGTGGTCACGATAAAAGGCTTGCCAGCGCCCGTCGGGTGATCGACCATCGCCGCGGCCGGCTGCTGAGCGTCGGCGCTGCTGCGATCGAGGTGCTTCGGATGGCCCTTCGATATCGATCGCGTAGACTCGCTGTTGATCATCGATGCGGATGTCCGGCAGATCTCGATGGGCCACGGCGGCGGCCAGCAGCTCACCGCGAGGATCGAGCACCAGCCAGGCATGACCCTCGAACGTATGCTGCTGGCGCGACTGGCCGGGCGGCACCTGGCCGTAGCTTCGCCGCTGTCCCTCCCGGTCCAACCAGAACAACTCGGCCGGATTGGCGGTGGTATTCTCGAATCGAACCAGCAATTCCTCGCCCGTACGATCGCTGCGCTGCGGCACCGGTGCATCGGTCTGCAGCGCGAGCGGTTGCTGGTCCCTCGCCAGCAGTTCCAGTCTGGCTTGCTGGCGATGGAAGCGGAATCGCTGGCTGCCAATCCGGAATTCTACCGTATCCTCTTGCAAGTCGACTTCGATGTCTTCCAACGGCAAGCGATCCTTCCGAGCTCCCGTCACCCCGTGCTCGCGCAACGCCTGAGCCAATCGCTCGTGATCGATCAACGGTTGCCTGCTCTCCTGGCTCGCGTCGACCACCACGAACTCGTGTCCCCCAGGTCCGGTATCGACGCGGTACCAGAACGATCGGCCGTCGTCCAACCAATGAGGACGCACGGTCTGGCGAAACACCTTGCCAGCCGTACGTCGCTGGAGGCTGGCCGCGCGCTGATAATCGGCGCTGGATCCTTGCCCCAACGCGTCAAGACATGGGATCAGGATCATCC
>REEF01000293.1 GCA_007695205.1 Planctomycetaceae bacterium | reverse complement strand
CACGCATCCGTTCCAATCGACCACGCCAGCCGGGTGCCAAGCGGGCTTGCAGGGCACTGGCCTGAAGATCGCGGAGCGTGAGGCGATACGGGGTGCGACGTCGGCGGTCATGGTCAGGCGGGCGACACGACATTCACGCTGACCATTCGAAACCATACAACCGTAGCAATGCAAAAATGCTATTCGGGCCTGACTGCGCTTTAGTGGATCGCGGTTACGGTCATTTGACCCCAACTGACGGGCGATCTACGTTTTGGGAAGACCCAATCCGCCTGATAGATGAGATCCCGACCACTTTGAGCGACGAGACAGAACCCTCTGGAGGCAAGTGAACGATGGCCGAGATGATACCCGACAGGATGCCCGACGGTGCCTCCGCAGGTGAAAAGAGAGTCTTCAGCATTCTGCAAAATCTTCCTGACGATTGTATCGTCTATTACGAGCCAGCCATTGCTGAACGCTACCCTGATTTCGTCGTCCTTTGCCCTTGCCTTGGACTGCTCGTGATTGAGGTCAAAGGCTGGTATCCGGCAAATATCCTGGCGGCCAATAGCAACGATGTGAGAGTTCGGGATCGCTCTGGAATCGCGACCTCACAGGCTCATCCGATCCGTCAGGCCAGGAATTACATGTATCGCCTGATGGACCGCTGCAAGCAGACCCCTGAACTGCAAAGATTGCTCCAAGGGCCCGGACCGTATGAGGGCGGGTTTCGATTTCCATTCGGCCACTTGGCGGTGCTTTCG
Source organism: Planctomycetaceae bacterium (assembly GCA_007695205.1). GTDB lineage: Bacteria > Planctomycetota > Planctomycetia > Pirellulales > Pirellulaceae > SKKK01. Next base: position 2,251 of record REEF01000293.1, on the reverse strand, counting down.
AATATCACGCGCGACCAGCTCGAGACACATCCGCTCGGTGATCTAGACCCCGTTTTCCCACCCGAGCGGGTAATCGCGCGAGACGAATTGGAAGACTGGAAGGATCTAACACCGAAGGAGATTGTCACACGACTTCAGCGATACTTCGACCCATTTTGGAACTTTGAGCCACTCTGCCAAGATGATGTCCGCCTCTTGCGTGCGGTGATTCACCCCGAGATTAGCTGGTCGGATACCGCTTCCCCGTCGGTTTCCGACGATCATGTGATACTGACGTTGGATCTGCGCCAAGAGCGTCATGCAGCCAGCCTTGGCTCCGGGCACCGCATCATCTATGGCGTTGCAGGCTCTGGGAAAACCCTACTTCTGCAGGCTCGAGCACGTTTGCTGGCCAGCCGAAAACCACCGGCAGACTGTCTGTTCCTCTGCTACAACGTGGCTCTCAGCTCTTACCTTAAACATAGGCTCCGAGAACTACCCACAGTGCGAGTTTGTCATTTCGATGGCTGGGCCAAAGAGAACGGGATATGTCGACAACGCGGTGAGAAAGACGAGCCGTTGGGGGAGCGATTGCTGGCCCATCTTCAGGAAGGGCGCGGACATGCAGGCCGCTTCGACACGGTGTTGATCGACGAAGCGCAGGATTTTCATTCCACGTGGTTCCGCGCCGTTCTCGAAGCAATGAAGGATCCGAACGACGGCGACTTGGTCATTGTGTCAGACGCCAATCAAAGCTTATACCGGAGGACCGGCATTACTTGGAGTTCCTTGGGAATCAAGGCTCGAGGCCGCACTGTCTCCAAGGACTTCGACCTCCATCGCAACTATCGGAATACCAAGCAGATCTTGCGAACGGCCCAGCTCTTTGCCACTCCAGCGAAAAACGAGCAGGATGACTCTCCTGACGACACGCTCCCGGTGCAGGCAGACTCGGCAGTGCGCCAAGGCCAACTACCGTTACTGACCCGGTGCTCTAATTGGCAGGAAGAATGCCGTCAGGTCGTCGATTGGGTCGGTGAGTTGCTGAACGGACGCTGGTGTTCGAAATCCCTCGACCGCCCGATCGCGCCGGAGGAAATCGGAATTTTTTACCGTTGTCTCCTTGGCACGCGGAAGAAGCACTTCACGGATAAATTTCTCCGCGAGTTGCGGCAGTATGGGGGTGTCGTATGGTTAAACGAACCCCTCGACAGCCGTCGCCAAGTCAACCAGCCTGGCATCAAAGTGCAAACGATCCATTCTGCAAAGGGACTGGAATACCGGGCCGTAGTTCTGATGTGGGCGGACCTGCTTCCGGCTACTTTCGCGGATACGGATGCCGAGACAGAGCGGCGACTGGCGTTCGTGGCTCTGACCCGCCCAACTCATCTGCTGGCCTTGACCTACTCCCGAGGATCAGCGTTCGTGGAGGAAATCCGCGCTTCGGACACCGTCGTCTGGTCTTCGTCTCGTCTACCTTCGGAACGAGCGCCGACGAGCGTTGAACCGGTGTTACAATCTTTGCCGTTTTGAAGGGACCGACCAGCCACTTCCTCACGGCTTGTGAGCGTCGTCACATTGGCTACCATCTGCCATCCGGCGGTCGCCCACATGGACAGATTCTCCATGCGGATCGCTATTTGACATTGGGCCGGGCTGCCCGTGGGAGTGGTCACACGGGTGCCATTCCCGTCCACGTCGCTCAGTGTCGCACGTGTGGCGACTGCGGGCGAGGTCCGCGTCGTTGGTGGCAACGGGCCCAGGCGGCGGGACGTGGTGACCCTTGCGAAGTCGGCCAAGATCCGGCAGGCTCAAGACATCGCCGCGAAGTAGGCATCCAGGTCGGCAAGATCCGTGGCCGGACCTTCCAATAACGCTTCCCAGTCCGGCAGATCCGAGTCATCAGCCTCTCGAGTCTCCAGTTCCTGGGGTACGTCCTCCTGGCGGTACGTCGTCCGATACGCCAGATCATCCATGGCGGCCGTCAACCAGTCGATTCGCAAATCGCTCTGCGCCCCTGCTGCCGGCGGTGGAGTCAGCACGTTCGCCGTCGCCGAAGAACCGGCAGTATCCACCACCGCCAACCAACCGTAGTTGCCCGACCGGGCGCGATCGCCGCCTGACTCGCCTTCTGCGCCTTCACCCGATGGTTCCTCCTCGGTTCCGCCGCGGTTGATGTAGTTGATCACTTGCAGCACGTCGTTGGGCGTCAAGTGCCCGTTGCCCAGGACATCCAGGAAATAGGGCGGTCCGGGCTGTTCGGCCGTGCGCG
>REEF01000464.1 GCA_007695205.1 Planctomycetaceae bacterium | reverse complement strand
CTCGGCGCGCGGGACCTACTAAACCGTCACCCGAAAACGACTCCCGACCCCGTTGCGCTTCACCTTTGTGCTTGTGGGTCGCGTTGGGCAAGGGGTTCGAACCCTGGTAGCCGTCGGAGATGTTGCGTCGTGGTCAGCAGTTCTTCCAGGTGATTGACGCGTTTGATCGTCGCCGGGTTTCTGTCCAGCCGACGGGCCAGCAGCAGTTGGTGCCGGGCTTCCTCGGTGCGGTTCTCCAGCAGCATGGCGAAGGCCAGATTCAAACGCGATTGCGACTCGGAGATCCCCGCTTGGAAGAACTGGTGGAGCGCCTCGTGGTCCCGGCCGGTGCGGCCCAGCAATAGGCCGTAGTTGATGTGAGCGCGGGCGAACTCGGGTCGCAGTTGCAGGGCTTGCAGATAGCTCGCTTCGGCCTCGGGAAACTCGCCCTGTAGGTACAGGCAATAGCCGAGATCGCAGTGCAGTTCCGGGTTCTCCGGTGCTCGCTCGAGGGCCTGAGCGTAGAAAGAATGGGCTTGTTGCAAGTCCCCCTTGCGCTCGTACAGCAACGCTAGGCGATGATAGGCGTCCCCATGGCGATCGTCCTGTTTCACGGCTTCCCGGTAGGCCTGGATGGCCAAGTCCGTTTCGCCTCGCGATTCCGCACTCCGGCCCAAAGCGAATTGCATGTCGGCTTTCTGCTCGGCACTCAACGGCTTCAAGGAACTCGCCGACGCGACCGAAGAGGGACGCGAGGGGCGAAACGATCCCATCCAGGCGGGTGGCCGGTACGTTCCCAGGTTTTGGCAACCCGCCAACAGGATGCACCCGCCTGCCAGAACCACGGCGGCGACCCGCTTGCTCGCAACGCTGTCAACCAGCGGCAGCCGTCCGCTCGATCTCCATCCCCTTACCATCGGTTTGTACCTTCTCGTAGGAGTGTTTTCGTTAAGCATCGTTCGAGAAATAGTTGTCTGATCTTGGGTGAGCGGCAAGGCGTTAGCCGCCGGTATCTTGGGCGATCCCCAACCGGTGGCTAGCGCCATTCCGCTCACTTATTTCTCGAACGATGCCAAGTCGCTTATCGGCCTATCGAATCTTCCGCGCGGCCGAGCGGGGTTTGGCCCTGCTGTTGGGAGTTGAGCAGTTGGTTCTGCCAGATCAGCTCCGGCTCGGAATCCATGTGCAGGCGTCCCCCTCTTGCCAGCCCGAACGCGGTGGGAGCACCGATGTGGACGCGATCGTGAGCGAATTCTGGGGCCACGCCCATCTCGACCAGTCTGTTGACCACTTCCGCTTTGCGTTGTTCATCAAGCTGTCGATCGGCAGTTTCCTGGATGATCAACGGCTGTCCGAGCCGTTCTGCTTGTGTGGCGAGGGTTTGCAGTTGTTTGTGACCGCGCGGCCGTAGTTGGGCCGAATGATCCTCGAAATCGTATTGATACAGCATGAGCTGATCGACCGCAGCCTGGTTGATCTGGGCATGCACCGCCAGACTATTGTAGATCCCAAAGGGCCGCTCGTCGAAATACTGATCGTAACCCCAGTGTGTATCGATCAGATGAGGCAGGGCTTGGTTGGCCCACCAAGCCCCCACACGGCGGAAAGGATTCCAGCCGGAACGCTGATGTCGGAGCCGTCCGCAATCAGCGCAGTCGCATGTGTCGCCATGCATAGCAGCCGCTTCCACACCTTCCGGCCCGTCCTTCGAGAGCCAGTCGGGATCAGCGGGATCAGCGGGATTGACCATCGGAGAAGATTCGGACGGTAACGCGATGACAGCCTCGTCGGACGACGCTGTGTGGTCTGTGTGGAACATCACCGGATCGGTGGGGGGGAAGCGGTGAATGACTTCCTGCCCATGGCTGGGGAGAACAAATCCTAACGAGGCCAGAAAGATTGCCCAATATCTCATTTCTCTTCTTCCTTCTCGGCAGCTTTCACCACAGGCGACCGCCGTTGTCATGGTTGGAAATGTTGGTCTCGATCACAATTGTGTCGGCTCCATGTTCAATGCGACTGGCCCACCGGACCATAGATGTACGACTGCTCCCATCCCCGCTGCCGCTGCAAACTGAACGGATTGTCCCACTGAGTTGTCGCACGGAACGGATAACCTGTGCGACCCTCGATGCGATTCAACAGATACAGTTCCAGATCGTTCGGCTCCAGGATTTCATCGCCCGGCAACGCGATCCGCTGGCAGGCGGCGGTGGGGCTGACCAGGAACGGAGTGACCACCACCAGCAGTTCCTGCTCCAGAACTTCATTGCGCGTTGTGGCAAACAGCGGACCGATGTACGGCAGGTCACCCAGCAACGGGACTCGCGAGGTCTGGCCCGTCATCTCGTAGTTCAACAAACCGGCGATCGCCAAGGTTTGCCCTTCCCGCAACTCGACCGTGGTCGATGCGTTACGTGTGCGGAGTCCGGGAACCGGGTCCCCCCCGGCGATCAGACTGACCGCCAGCGTATCGTCGATCGTACTGACCTCCGGTTCGACTCGCAAACGGATCAGTCCGTTGTCCTGGACGTAGGGGATGAATGCCAGTTGAACGCCAAACGGTTTGAATTCCACGCGATTGTTCCCGGCGCCACCGCCCATCTGGGCCACCGGGACGGGGAATTCGCCGCCGGACTGGAAGCGTGCCGTGTGGCCGTTGAGTGTGATCAAGTTGGGTTCTGCCAGGATCTTGGCCACATCGTTGCGCCGCAGGGCATTCAGGACGATGGTAAACTCGCCCCCGTTGAATACGCCGACCAGGTTGCCGCCGCCCGAAGCGATGGATTGCAAGAACGTGCTGGCGCCGACATAGGTCAGATCGGTACCGATCTGGCGCAGCGCACGCCGATTCAGTTCGGCTAGTTGGACCTTGAGCATCACCTGATGGACGCCGGGCACTTGCAGCAGGTTGATGATCTGCGACGGGGGGATCGTCGCTCGCGATTCGGAAAGTCCGCCCTCCTCGTACATCATGACCGGCTCGGACGTTTCGTCGCCGGCATCCCCAGCGCCAGAT